>CALANW010000001.1 GCA_937926145.1 uncultured Ruminococcus sp.
CTTGAAAAGTGCGAACATAAAAACAGTTTCATCCATATCCTCCTTAATAAATTCCGATTTGTAGAATTGTTTCATTTTCATAAGTATAACATAAATCTTCCCCAAAATCAAGAAAGGACTGATAAAATGCAGCTTATCATAAGTGAAAAACCCTCCACAGCCAAAATCATAGCGGCAGTGGTAGGTGCATCAGATAAAGAATATGACGGAAAGGAGTTTTGCTATAAGGGCAACGGATATTACGTCGTCAATGCCCGTGGTCACCTTTACAGCCTTGGAATGCCCGAAAATTACGGATACAGCAAGGCATACAAACTTGACGAGCTGCCTATGTTCCCCACATTTGAGCTTTTCACCGAATGTGACAGCACAAGCGGACTTCGTAGAATTATTGGCAAGCTCATAAATCTTCCCGAAGTGGAATCAATCATCTGTGCCACAGATGCGGGACGTGAGGGTGAGCTTATCTTCCGTCATATCTATCATGCAAATAACTGTACAAAGCCTGTGTATCGACTTTGGTGCAACTCAATGACCGATGAAGCAATCAGAAAGTGCATGGAAAATCTTCCTCCCGACAGCGATTATGACGGTGAGTATGAAGCGGCACTTGCAAGAGAACAGTCGGACTGGCTTATCGGTATGAATCTTTCCCGCCTTTACGGAGTGCTGGATAAATATCCCCACAGAGTTGGGAGAGTTAAAACTCCCGTTCTTTCCATAATTGTTCAGAGGGATAAGGAAATCGAAAAGTTTTCAAAAACTGTATCATATCGTCTTGAAATGGATAATGGAGCTGTTTCCGAACAGGTATATTCATCAAGGGAAGAAGCGGAAAATGTGCTTGTCCGAAGCAAGGGTATGGACGTAAATGTTCGTTCTGCGATCACGGAAAACAAGAGCAAAAACAGACTGCTGTTACATTCGCTGACAACCTTACAGCAGGAAGCAAACAAGGTTTACGGATATACGGCAAAGGAAGTTCTTGAAGCGGCACAGAGCCTTTACGAAAAGAAGTTTACCACATATCCCCGAACCGACTGCAACTACATTTCCGAGGACATGAAAAGCAGGATCATCAAGACAGTAAGCGATATGGTGGCAAATGAAAAGTATTCGGAACGCTGTCGAAAGCTGCTTGGACAGGGACTGAACTTAGACAGCCGTGTTGTAAATGACAAGGCTATGGAAGGACATGATCACCATGCAATAATCCCCGAAGATACTCCCGAAAATCCCGACCGCCTTACAGAGCGTGAAAGGAATGTGTATCACCTCATAGTTGATCGGCTGCTTTGTGCGGTGGACAAGCCGTACACATATACTGAAACCAATTATGAATTTTGGTGCAATGATATTACATACAAGCTGAAAACGGTAAAGTCTTTGGAGCTTGGCTGGAAAGCTTATGATGCCGACAATGATGTTTTTTCATCGGCGGAATATTCACAGAACAGCACAATTGTTGCAGAAGATATTCATATCAAGGAATGCGAAACACAGCCGCCGAAGCATTACACAGATGCAAGCCTATTGTCGGTCATGAACAACATCGACAACCGCATAGAGGACGAAGATCTGAAAACGGCGGTCAAGGGCAAGGGTATCGGCACAGAAGCAACCCGAGCAGATGTTATCGAGCAGCTTATCGAGGTCGGATATGCGGAGAGAAACGGCAAGAACATCGTATCAACTCCCTTGGGCAGAGATTTCATAAACTCTCTTCCCGAAAGCCTTAAATCCCTGGAAAGAACGGCAGAGTGGGAGCAGACCTTCAATAACATCAAGGAAAAGGGTTTTGATCCTGATAAGTTCATTGATGAAATAAAGGCATTTGTCACATCTGTGGTGAATTATGAGAAAAGCCCGTCAAGGCATAGAGAACCGCTGAAATATGAAAATCCCAAAGCAAAGCAGCGAGAAGCTCTCGGAACCTGTCCCCGTTGCGGCAAGAATATTTTCGAGGGTGAGAAAAATTTCTACTGTGAAAGCGGCAAGGACGGCTGCGGCTTTACAGTGTGGAAGAATGACAAGTTTATCGAGGATAGTATTACTCCCGAGCATATGAAAATGCTTCTTTCAAATAAGCCCGTAAAGCTCAGAGCAAAAGCGAAGGACGGGAAAGTATTTGCCGCAGAATACAACCTTGAGGACACAGGAAAGTATGTGAATCTCAAGAGAGTAAAGGCAGAAAGAGTATCTCTCGGCAAATGCCCCAAATGCGGCGGTGATGTATATGAGGGCGAAAAGAATTTCTATTGCAGCGCAGGCAGAGATAAATGCGATTTTTCCATTTGGAAGGAAGATAGATTCAACTCCATATCCATAACTGCTGCCAATGTCAAAGATGTGCTTGAGGGCAAGCCTTTCTACAAGGTAAAGAAACAGGTAGGCGGCAATCCTCTGAAAATAAAGTATGTTATGAGCATAAGCGGAAAGTATGTCAATTTCAAGGAGGATAATGAATAATGCCGAAAGAGGTCAATTTATTTACATACTGCGGCTCATCGCAGATGAAGGAAAAGCTGTGGCGGGATATGTTCATTGCTCACATTTTCGGTGTGGATATGCCCGAGGATATTGAGGTGCGAAGGCTTTCGGACAGCATAAAGAACGGAATATCCGGCAAGGAGTTTTCACCCGCACTTGCATCGCTGCTTATCCTTTACGGCGGCGGATATATTGATGATGACGCATTTATCAGGATTATGCCCGACTGTGAGAATTATTCCGATGAAATTGCAGAGGTGGAAAAAATTCTTGTGGAGCAGGGCAATGACGAAGGCGAGGACAGATACAACGGCAGGATAATTCAGAATGTTCTTCTGTGTGCGGCATACTCAAAGAAATTTGATGAAATACAGCAGATAGATATTCAGTCTGCCCTTGCACTTTATGACAGCAGCTACACAATAATTTCCGAAGGATTTGTTCATCTGAAGGATAAGGAATTTCTCGGTATGCTGCTTGAAAATGACATTGAGTTTGCTGCCGTAATTACCGATGGCAAAAACATTTCACTTGAAAAGTTGACAAAGCTTGATGTACAGAATGGTTTGGATAACGGAGATTTCAATGACCTGAAGGAATATGTGGAAAGGCTCATGAAGGGCGAGAAATCTTCCGAGCTTTCCATAAAGGACTGTATTCTCCTTGACATTAAGGATATTGCATATCTGACAGTGGTGTATAAGAAGCCGTACTACAAGGATTTTCTGAAATATGTTAAGTCGGAGAACATTCCCTTTGACGATAATTTCACTCAGGCTTACGAGGACTATGTTCACAAATGCAAGATGAAATTCACTATACGGGTATATCCCCGCAGGCGGAAGATATGCACGAAATTTCCTTGTTGGTTTGACTACAATGTTCCCGACAATAAGGCACAGGAGGTTGTGGAGATAGACCTTACTAAAGTGGTGGGCAATGAAGTTGAGTATGCTGACGAAAAGCTTACGAACATTGCACTTGATAGGTATCTCAGAAGACGTGCCATGATACCCGAAACCGTTCTGGAAATTACTCATGGAGAAAATGTATATTTCTTCATTATAAAAACTGACAAGGAATATGACCGCCTGGATAACGATTCTTTCCGTAAAATTCCTTTCGATTTCGATGATATATGGACAACCATTTCGGAATGGTCGAGGGATAAAAAGATCCGCAAGGAGTTTGTTGGCGGCAAGCCAGAGATTATTGTTACTTCCGAAAGCGAGTGGGAAAAAATCAAGCCGCAGGACAGGGAGTATGCAAAGCGGCTGCTTGAGGAACAGGTTCAGCTCAAGGAAGAACAGCTCAGCAAGAACAAATTTATGCAGAAGCTATGCGAGCTGAAAAGCAATGCCGAATCCGAGCTTAAAGCCAAGAAGGCACAGGCAGAGAAAATAAAACAGAAAAAGGCTGATTTCAAGAACAGCAAAAATAACAGGAAGGACGGTGTGAATAACGCATGAGAGTTTTCATTCGTGAAGAAAAACGTGATGTGCATATACGCATTTATGGCATTGGAGGGGAACAGCATACAAAGGAGTTCTTTGATGCGGTTTTCGTAAATATGAGCTGTATCTACCCCACCACAGAAGCAGAAAAGAAAGAGTATGACACAGATGCAGTTTACACCTTTGAAAGCAGAGCTGCTTTCGATCAATTCTGCGAATATCTTGAAATACTTCAGGATACTCTTGATACCATTTCAGAAGCACTTTTTAAAGATGACAGCGCAGAAGAATACTGCTTTGAATATGAAAATTATCTTGTATAACGGGAGGAATACATAAATGAACGAACAGGAATTACAGGCACTGCTTGCGAGAGTGGCTGCCCTTGAAGAGAAAAATGCCGAGCTTGAAAGCAAGTTCGGTGAGCTGGAAAATCAGGTCGATACGGTCAACAAGTTTGTTTCCGCAATTACGGAAAGTCAGTCCCTTGAAAATACCATGAACGAGATAGAATCGGTCACAAAGCAGCTCACAAACTGCGACAAGGCTACTTTCTATTGCTATGACAATACCAATGACAAGTTTTTTTCGCATGGAGATTACCGCAACTGGCAGTCGGAACAGAATGCGGAAGAACTGAAAAATGCTTTTGAAAGCAAGGATACTTTGAGCGACGGAAAAGAAGCTGTTATCCCTCTTGTATCATCGGGCGGAAAATCCGTGGGCGTTATTGTAGCGGAAAAATCCGAAGGTTTTACTCCTGCCGACTACAATAATTTTCGTCAGGGTTGTCAGATCGTAAATACCGTGGAGCTTGCTCTGAAAAAGGAATTTGAGCATCAGGGCAGGATCACCGATGAGCTTACTCATCTGAAAAACAGACAGGGGCTTAACGAGTATCTTTCCAATACCATGTGCGGAAATCTTAATGACGGAAAGACGGTCAATATTGTTATGTGCGATATTGACAATTTCAAGCAGGTCAACGATACATACGGTCACGATGCGGGAGATATTATCCTCAAAGGTGTTGCAGATGTATTGCAGGAGGGTACAAGGGCAGGTGCGGACTGCGCTTTCCGTATGGGCGGCGAGGAAATGGTATGTATCATCAATTCCGAACCCGAAGTTGCTATGGATATAGCCGAGAGACTTCGTTCCGCTATTGAAAATACTGTCCATAGCATTCAGCATGAGGGTAAGCCACTTGATGTAAAGGTTACGGTTTCTATGGGCGTTCACACTATGGATCCCAAGGGTGTGGTCACACCCGAAAATGCAAGAAAGGTTTTTGATAAGGAGTTCAAGCACGCTGACAAGGCAGTTTATGATGCAAAGGAAAGCGGCAGAAACAGGGTTGTAAACAACAATGAGCTTACAAATCTGAAATACCTTGCGCTTAAAGCGGCGGAGGTCATGTGCGGAGATAACAAGGATCAGAATATGGTCGATGAGATGAAGAAATTTGCTATTACCTGTCTTACCAATGAGGACAAGGAGCAGAATCATAATACTGTTATCGAAGCCTTAAAGGGTGTGGCAGAGCAGAATCCTGCCATTGCCGATGCCGCAAACAAGATAGCTGACAAAATTGCAGAGAAGTTCCCCGATGCCGAAAAAGCTCCCGAAAAGGCTGTCAAGTTCTTCAATAAGAGAGAATACAAAAACATCGAAAACAAAGCATACATAAACACCGATTCCAAAACAGGCTTCAATATCTCTCAGAAAGCACAGAAAGAGGGAGTGACCGTTTCTGCGAAATTTTCCGAGGGCAAGGCAACCATAACACTTGATTCCG
Organism: uncultured Ruminococcus sp.; assembly: GCA_937926145.1. Lineage (GTDB taxonomy): Bacteria > Bacillota > Clostridia > Oscillospirales > Ruminococcaceae > UMGS363. The sequence continues at coordinate 5,743 of CALANW010000001.1, forward strand.
TTAAGGACAAGGCGTTTATTGATGCGGTCGAGAATATCGGCAAATGGGCGGAAAAGGTTCAGGTCAAATATGCCGAGAAGCATTCCGAAAAAACTCAGGAAAACAATAAAAACAAAGATAACAATGCGAGATAACGCAGGAGGTAAAAATTATGAATAACGTAAATATCATGGGCAGAATTGCAACCGACCTTATATTCAGAACTGTGAGAAACTCGGCAGGCGTTGTGGTAAATTTCAAGGTTGCTGTTGACAGATATGCAGGCGGAAACAAGTTCACGGACTTTATCCGTTGCACAGCATGGGGAAAGACAGCAGAGAGAATATGCAATTATTTTTCCAAGGGCAATATGATCGCAGTCAGCGGCAGTCTTACCACGGGTGATTATGTTGACAGAAAGGGTATCAGGAGAAACACTACCGATGTTCTTGTCAGGGAGTTCTATTTCACGGGTGACAAGTACCGCAGAAATGATGATCTTGACGGGTTTGAAGAGGTATAAGAGGTAATGCAGTATGAATGAATTTATGAGAGAAAACGAGGCAATCGGCGAGGTCCGTTCTCCAGTGGAGCACGCTGCTCCCGACATCGAACCTAAAAAAGAAACCACTCCTGTCAATCGTATGGAAAGGCTTTTTGAAAAGCGAGAGCTTCTTAAAGAAAAGCACGCAAAATCCATAGAAAATGAGAAGTCCGCTGCAAACCGTACCAAGATCATTGAAGTGCAGATGGCAAAGGTCAATAAAGAAATTCACGCAGATGAGGTCAGTCGTATGGACAGATTCTGTGCGGAAAGAAATCTTACCTATGACGATATTATGGATATCTTAGGGGTATTTCCGAAGGAAGCAACCGCTGCCGACATAAAAGCAATGTACAAATAACGGAAAGGAATGAGCATATATGCCCGAATACATCAATAAGGATTACTACAAAAAGCTTGCCCCCAATGAGCGTTCTTTCATAAATCTCACTGTGCAGAACATTAAGACGGTAATAGACAGACTGGAAGCGGAGCATATTATGTTCTCCGCAACCGTCGGTTACAAAAACACAATTACCGTAAGCAATGCCGACAGGGAAAAGGTACTTGATATTATGAAGTCACTCCCTCAGCAGAACAGGGATAATATGAGAATTATCGGAAACACAGCATACAAGGATCTTCCGCCTGCTGACAGAAGATACATAAACACCGATGCGGAAACGGCATTACAGGTTGCAAACATTCTTTCGGGTGACGGAAAGATGAAATTCAGCGGCAGGCTCAACGGCAGTAATGCAACTCTGACTGTTGTAGGAGATAACAACGCTGCCTTTGTCCGCAGGATAATTGATAACATTCAGAATATGGATCTTGTAAATGAGCTGCGTGAAAAGGGTTATGAGCGTATCTCAGATACGAACGGTTTTGTAAATATCCGCAATATGCAGACAGGGGAAACCGCAGGCTTTGAAAGTCTGAAAGAAGCAAGAAATATGTTTCTTGACCCCGATAACGAGTTCTTCCACCCTACGGAAATGCGCATCGAGGAAAATACATTCTTCCGTATCGTTTCCGATGAGCCTAATATGGACTATTACATTTCAGAATATGACCCCGAAACAGGGGAAGAGGTTGCCGTATATCTTGATGATGAGGGCAAGTGTCCCACATTTTCTGCTGTTGATGATGCAATCGTGTATGCGGAGCAGCACAACATTGACTACACCAACACCAATGAACAGCTTGACCACTGGAAGTTCAATGATGAAGAACGTGCAGCGGACAGGGAGATGCACGAAAGAAATATCATTATTCAGACAAGATTTCCCCATGAGGATAATCTTTATCCCAACGATATTCTTTACAATCCCGACAGCAAAGCATTTTCATGGGTATATTTCAATGAAGAGGGTGACGGCGGCGATGGCGAATTTATTGACATCACTATCACAGAAGATGATGTTCTTGCGGCATATAACTCTGACAGTTTCCTTGAATATATCTATCGGAATTGCAAGCAGAATGTCATAGATACCCATTCGGGATATTTTGAGGACTATGCAGCTGCTTACATAAATCCAAGCAATGATGTTGTCAGAAGATATCAGGAATTGACTATTCAGGCATATCTGGAGGAACACACTCCCGCCGTGCAGGAAGCAAAGAAATCACTTGAAGGCGAAATTACTGCCGACAGCGATGAGCTTATTATTGACGGTTATGAGGGTACATGGTATGTTGTCGATATCGAAACCGTTGACGGTAAGGAGATATTCCTGCTTGAAAATGAGGAATACGGCGATGAAACCTTCGGTATCATAATCGACAAGGATAGAAATGTACTTGTTGATGAAGCATGGAACGGATTTGCCGATTATCATGAAAAGTATGATAACATCACTCCCGAAGAAAAGCTTGCAAACAAGGTTGGCGACGAATGGAAAGCGTTTCTCGAAGATATGAAAAAGGAATCTCCTGCTGTTCTTATTGAGTCGGCTTATGAGATAAGCACAAAGGATAATATCCAGACATACATAACCGAAGAAAAACTCAATCTTACCGAAAAGCAGATAAATGCTTTGCTTTCGAGGGATAACATTCTCGAAGAATTGTATGAGGAATGGAATCATAATGAATATCTGAACAGCTATTCCGATGTGAGTACACTTCTTGAAGATACTGCAAACGCCATTCTTGTATCAGAGGGCAGATTACAGCCCGAAATTGCAGACAAGCAGCTTGAAGATGTGTTTGCAGAGATAAGAAAGGCGTTGGAAGAGGACGGCTTCCCCGGTGTTGAGGAATATGATTTTGACAAGTTTGTAGATGCCTACAAGGAGCATCTTGCAAATATAACCCTGAACGGAGATTATCCCGAACTTGCCGATCTTGTGTTTGGCAGTGAAAATTCACTCCCGTTTCCCCGGCATAATTATGAGGACAGCGCTTATCACGACCGTATTGTAGAAAACATGAATGATGTTTTCGATACGGAGCGTAAGAAAGAGGTCGCAAAGCTCCGACTTTTCAGAAGCGAAAATCGTGAGTGCGCCAATATGATAGATGCTATGGCGGCAAAGCATTATGAAAACAACTCTTTCAATACAGGAGCGGCACTTGATGAACTTCTTGAAAAATATTCATTTGAGCGAATTCAGACGATAGCTGCTGCAAATGTTGTTGAGCTTTACGGCAGACTGCATGACGGCAGAATTGACGGAAACAACTATGAGTGGGCGAAGAATGTAATTGATGCTCTCCCCGAACACATAAAGGCTGAAATGCAGCCTGTCGGTGCAAACCGTCTTACCATGCACCCCGGACTTATTGATCTGTTTGCAAATGCTGTTCGTGAATATGAAGCACGAAGCATAGAAAAGAAGCAGGCGAAAGCCGAAAGAACAGCCGAGGATATTGCCATAGGTGATAGATACAGATACAAGGGTGCAGATGTTGAAGTGGTTTCCATGAATGGTATTTATCCCAATGATGTGGGTATCTCCAAAAGCGAGCGTATGGGCAGCACCGAGTATGCCGTAACATCAAACGTGGATAAATATGAGCTGCACAGGAACGGACAGTATCTTGGCAATGGTGAAAAAACTGTTGTATCCGAGCTTGATATGGCTAAGAAATATATCGGGGATTATCTTGATTCGGAGTTTTCAAGCGAAGCGGATTTTTCGGATATGAAGCATATTTCTATCGGATATACTGAGATAGGTTCGGAAGAACATGGCGATCACAGCTTGCAGATGGAAGCAGACCTTGAAAACTATTCCGTATCATACTTTATTGACGATGAACTTGCAAAAACGGAGCATTATGATTCTCTTGAGCAGATGAACCGTGACCATTTATCCGTGCTGAATTTTGAGGATATGCTTAATGTCGGCACTACCGAACTTGACCGTATTCTTGAAGAGAAACCGCCTGTCAAAGCTGTCCTTGCGGTATCACAGTACGATACAAGCAGATATTACATTGCAAACGATATTACCGAAGAAGCGGTAAGAAATGCTATTGCAAATTCGGACAAGCTCTTTATGGACTTATGTGATCTTGGCGGAACTCAGATAACCGAAGTTGAGTTTGCACAGTATTCGCAGACCGAAGGCATTGCTGCTATTGATGTAAATATCGACGAGCAGACTATGCACATTTACGGTGCGGAAAATCCTATCATTTCTTTTAAGGATATAAAGGGTATTGATGATATTGCAGAAACACTTGACCTTGAAAACAATACGCTGACATTTTCCGTTGTCACTATTGATGATGAAGAACCTTTCGTAACCGGAAACTATGTTGGCAGGTACGATATTACCGCTCTTGACGAGTATCAGGATTACATTGAGCGCACGGGCAAGCAGTTTGCTGATGTAAATGTCGAATTTTATCAGATAGGCGGGGACAGTGAATCTGTAAGTGCAGATGATATGGAATGTGCATATATTTCCGAGCATTTGCAGGAAGTTATGGCACACAGCGACGCACTCAGTCTTGAATCGGAAAGCTATTCCGTTGAAACTCCGCAGGAGCTGCTGGGTGAGGAAGAACCCGAACAGGAAGAAGTGATCGAGCACGAATCCGAAATAGAGTGGACACCCATTCCCGAAACTGCTGACGATAACGGCAGACCCACAAGCTATGCCACAAAATACAAAGATGAAACATTCTGGATATCCCAGAATCCCGACGGTAAATTTGACATTGAGGAAGAGGATACACAGGGCAATTTTTCTCCCATAAATGACGATTTCAGCGGTTTTATGCGCAGAGGTGAAGCGGAGCAGTATTTTGAGGAAAATATCGGTGAATATATTGCCGAGCGTGATGAAAAGATACTTGATGCTATTGTCGGAAGCATTTCCGAGCCTACTCCCGAACAGCGTGAGGAAATTACACGAAAAAACAATACGCTGAACAGCTTTTTCAATAATAATCCCAAGGCTGTTTTTCGTGAGATAATCAAGTCGGCGGGACTTGAACCCACAGAGGATATTTCTATCGGAGATACAAAGGAGATATTCAGTTCTCTGAAAAATATGGATATTTCCCTTATGGGCTATACCTATTATCTTGAATTTGAGCCGCACGATGACAGACTTTCCGTAACGGACACGGCTTCGGACAGAACATCGGAATTTCTCTGGGGACACGCAAAGGAGCTTATGTATCTCATTGCAAACGAGAACAATATTTCCCGTGAAAATCTTATATATAATGAAGTCATGCGTGGCACAGGTTTTGTGGACGGAAAATTCAGAGTAGCCGACTTCTATCAGGCAAACCCATCAAAGAAAGATTTTGCCAATTTCCTTAAAAATGAATATGGCATAGGCGGTCACAGTGGCGACGGTCCTGTAAAATTTGCAGACCATGACTCCAAGGGTATCGAGATAACTCTCACCACAGGCAAGGAAAATTTCACATGGAATGATGTCGCAAAGGTCATATCTGAACTCATCGAAAAGGGAGAATATATCACCCAAAAGGATATTGATAACCGTATTCGCAGGGCAAAGCTGACTATAGGCAATGCAAACGAACATACCGATTTCACAAGCCTTGTTCATGCTCATGAGATCCTGCAGAAATACGGCATTGAACAGTCGCAGGATAATGAGTACAAAATATATCAGCTGAAAAACAGTCCCGAAAATCACGCTATACGTTTTGAGGGATATTCACTTGCGGAAAAGTACGGTGAGCCTGCAAAGCCCGAAAATTATGACCTTGTGTATTCAGGAAGTCTTGATGAATTTGAGGACAGCAACAAGCTTGAAGCCATTTACACCAAATTCAACCTTAACCGCCCCGAAGATTTTAAGGGACATTCGCTCAGCGTTTCGGATATAATCGTTATTAACAATGAAGCGAATTATGTTGATTCATTCGGCTTTGTAGATGTATCGGACAAGTTTCTTGGCAAGGAAAAAGAGCCTATCAACATAAACGAATATGACACTATCCGCCTTGTTCGCAGGACAGAATGGAATGACAGAGATCTCAGCGATGCGGAAAATCCCGCATTTGAGGAGATAACCGCAAGCTATACTCCCGATGAGGACGGTTCTTTCACCAAGTATGCATTTAATAGAACAAATAGTATAAATGTTGATGTATGGGAAGATGAAAACAGCGTATCGGCGGAGAATATGCTTGCGGATATCGAAGCTCATCTGAGAAATATGCGCAGCGGCGTTTCAAGTGCTGAGTATCATATTGAGCTTACCGACCATGACGGAAATATTCGTAAGCTTGACAACAACTATTTCAATTTTGGTATGTCTGCTTCTCCACTTATTGAGGAAACAACAGACTTTCCCGAAATTCCTATCAATGAACTTGACAGAACAAATTACAGCTATGGCCCTGCTATCGGTGATATTCTTGAAAAAGGTGACGAGCTTTATCGTATTGCGGATATTTCCGATAATATGATAATCCTTGAAGAAACGTCAAGCTTATTTCACACTATGGAAAGTATCACACTTTCTGAATTTACGGAACGTGGATATTCTCTTGTTGAAGCAGCGGAACGCACTGAAAAAATCAAGTCTCCACTGGATACTCAGGAAAAATTTCATACTGATAATGCCATGTCTCCAGTGGATACTCAGACTGATTCGCATAGCGATGAGGTCAAGTCTCCACTGGATACTCAGAACAGAAACTATGTTATTACCAATGAAAATTTAGGCGTAAACGGACCGAAAGCAAGATTCAATGCCAATGTATCAGCCGTTGAAATCCTTAAAAAGATAGAAGCAGTGGGCAGAACAGCCACTCACGAAGAGCAGAAGATACTTTTTGGTTACACAGGCTGGGGAGCTATTCCGCAGGCATTTGACCCGAATAATGCTGACTGGAAGAACGAGTATGAAAAACTGAAAAATGTGCTTGACGATGCGGAATATTCCGATGCAAGGAGGTCGACGCTGAATGCGCATTACACTTCTCCCATTGTAATAAATGCAATATATAAGGGGCTTGCAAACCTCGGCTTTGAAAAAGGCAAGATATTGGAGCCTGCCATGGGTATAGGCAATTTCTTTGGTGTAATGCCCGAGAATATGCGTGGCAGCGAGCTTCACGGTGTTGAGCTTGATGACCTTACGGGCAGAATTGCAAAGCAGTTATATCCCAATGCGGATATTCAGATAAAAGGGTTCGAGAAAACAGCTTTTGCAAACAACAGCTTTGATGTTGTTATCGGAAACGTTCCATTCGGAAATTACAAGGTAAATGACAAGGATTATAACAAAAATAATTTCCTTATCCATGACTATTTTATAGCCAAATCCCTCGATAAGGTTCACCCCGGCGGAGTGGTCGCAGTTATAACTTCAAAGGGAACTATGGACAAGGAAAATGATGATATACGCAAGTATATTGCACAGAGAGCGGAACTACTTGGTGCTATTCGATTACCCGATACTGCTTTCAAGGCAAATGCGGGTACAGAAGTCGTATCGGATATACTGTTCTTGCAGAAGCGTAAGCGCCCTATTGAGATAGATTCCGATAAGGAAGGCTGGATAAAGCTTGGCGTATCTGCTGACGGATTTGATATAAATAACTATTTTGCCGAGCACCCCGAAATGGTCATTGGCGATTTTAAGGAAGTATCGGGAAGATTCGGCAATGAGATCACAGTAAAGCTTGATGATCCGTCTATGCTGAAAAGGCTGCTTTCCGAAGCGGTGCAGAACATCAAGGGAGAATACAAGGCAGCGGCAGTTCAGAAAAATTCCGAGATAAATGCCGATGTTATCCCCGCACCCGCAGAATCCCGCAAGTTCAGTTTTCAGGCTGTAAACGGTGAACTTTATTACAGAGAAGCAGGTGACACCATGAAAAAGGCTGCGGTCAAGGGTAAGGATAAAATTGCCCGTGCCGTTGCTATGGTGGAGTTGCGTGATACAGTTCGTGAATTGCTTGATTTGCAGATGAATAATGCTGACAGTTCACTTGATGATTCGATAACCGAGAGCCGTGCAAAGCTTAATAAGGTATATGATGCCTTTGTAGAAAAATACGGCTTTGTTTCCGAAAAGAAGAACAAGGACGCTTTCAAGGGTGACGATGATTACCAGCTGCTTTCCGCACTTGAAAATGAGGATAAGGAGCATAACACCTATACCAAGGCTGACATTTTTGAGCATAACACAGTCAAGCCGAAAACTATTGCCGAGCACGTTGAAACGGCGCAGGAAGCACTTATAATATCCATTGCCGAAAAAGCGAAGGTTGACTTTGATTTTATGTCCGAGCTTTGCGGTATGGATAAGGACAGAATGATATATGATCTCAGAGGGCAGATATTCAGACTTCCCCAGGGAGAAGAAAAGTATGTTACCGCAGACGAATATCTGACCGGAAATATCCGCAAGAAAATTGCCGAGCTTGAAAATGCGCCTGAGGGCATGGACGTTTCCGAAAACAGAACTGCACTTGAAAAGGCTATCCCGACAAGAGTTGAAGCAACGGATATTTCGGTAAAATTGGGTTCCCACTGGATAGACCCCGAATATATCCGTCAGTTTATCTGCGAAAAGTTCAATCCCGACTGGAATGCCAAGCGTGCTATGACGGTTCAGTACAGCAAGGCAGCAGGCGAGTGGAAGATAGAAGATGTCAATGCAGCTTCCAAGAAGAATTATACGACTACAAATGTATTTGGCACACACCGTATGCACGCATACAAGATACTTGAGGGCATTCTGAATAACAGTGATCTTCAAGTTAAGGACCGCAAGAAAGACGAAAACGGTTATGAAATGCGTGATGATAAGGGCAACTATATTCTTGTTGTCAATCAGGAAGAGACTAAGGCAGTACGTCAGGTCGCAAATCTCATAAAGTCCGAATTTCAGGACTGGATCTTCAAGGATCCCGACAGAAGGGAAAAACTTGTTCAGACATACAATGAGATGTATAATTCCATACGCCCCAGAGAATATGACGGCTCACATCTTAATTTTGTCGGTATGAACAGTGATATAACCCTTAAAGAGCATCAGAAAAACGCTGTCGCAAGAGCTTTATACGGCGGTAATACGCTGCTTGCACACGCCGTTGGAGCGGGGAAAAGCTATGAGATGATTGCAATAGCTATGGAGGGCAAGCGGCTGGGACTGCATACAAAATCTCTGTTTGCCGTACCAAACAGCCTTACGGAGCAGATGGGCAATGATTTCCGAAAGCTGTATCCCAATGCCAATATTCTTGTGGCTACAAAGAAGGATTTTGAGAAAGCAAACCGTTTGAAACTGTTTGCAAAGATCGCTGCAAATGACTGGGATGCTGTTATTGTGGGACACAGCCAGTTTGACCGTATGGGATTATCTCCAGAACGTGAAAAAATGTATCTTGAAGCGGAGCTTACAAAGCTTCGTGAAGAAATGGAAAGCGCAGCTGCGTATGGTGAAAAGAGCTTTTCTGTGAAGAAAATCGAGTCTGCAATTGCTTCATATCAGGATAAGCTCAACAAGCTGAATGATGCACAGGTCAAGGACGATTTTATTGATTTTGAGAAGCTTGGTTTTGACAAGCTTTTCATTGACGAGTGCCATATGTACAAGAATCTCGCCACAGCAACAAAAATGCACAATGTATCGGGACTTGGAAGCGGCGGTTCGGCACGTTCCTTCAATCTGCTTATGAAATCAAAATATATGGACGAGCTGACAGGCGGCAAGGGGATGACTTTTGCCAGCGGCACGCCTGTATCGAATTCGATGTGCGAGCTTTATACCATGATGCGCTATCTGCAGGCAGATATGTTGAAAGACTGCAACATTGACCATTTTGACGAGTGGGCGGCGGATTTTGGTGAGGTCAAGACCGATTATGATTACAATTTATAGTGCCCATAATCAATATAAGCAGATTATGACGTTTACTCAGGCTCGATATGAGCCTGAGTGTTTTTTACATCACTCAGCAGGTCATCTTAATTGTGTAGAAAGCTTTTCCTTTATAAAGGCTATGAAATTATAGATGCTTTGCTTTGGTATTATAAGGATAGATTGTCAAGTCAAGTGCAACAAAATCAACAAAAAAATTTATAAAGCACTTCGAGGGGAGTACGAAAGCCAAGGCGTTTACGAGGACGATTGTTGATAAGATCAACAATATGCTGTAAATCATCATCGGAAATGTTGGCAAAGGAAGTGCCGTAGGCAACACCTTAGCAACGATTATTTGGTAAAGTTTGGACGGTTGGTTTTACAGCAATAAAACCGAAAGGACAGATACAAATGCTTGATGCGATGTACAATTACAGACAGGGTGAAATTCACTCCGCTGAGTTTTCGGACGATTTCAACAAGCTCTGTATCCCCTTTGAGGATTCGCTGAGTAAGGAGCAGATTGATATTTTCCACCAGATACTTGACTGCGTGAGCGAGACTGCCGCCGCTGAGATGAGAGCTGCCTACAAGGTCGGCTTCAAGGACGGTGCAACGATGATGCAGGAGATTCAGGATTGATATTATCACAGCATAAGGAAAGGGCTATGTCCTCCGTAACCGTGTACGGAAGGCATAGCCTTTATATAATAGTATGACCACATAAAATGTGCATAGACAATATAAAATGTGCATAGAGCTTGTGCATAAGTGCCTTGAGCTGTGCATTTTGTTTGTGCAAATCAATGCTCAATGTGTGCATAGTGTGCACTATCTATTGACGCACATTTTGCTTTGTGTTATACTAAATACGACAGAAGAGGCAGCAAGGAGCTGTTACGAACTGTGTGGATACCAGAGGAGGTATTATTATGAATGATGTAATGAAGGGTATGCTGATCATCTTGGTAGTCATCTATGTTATTTCCCCCATTGACTTTGTCCCCGGTCCGGTAGATGACTTCATTGTAATCCTGCTGGGACTTGCAAGCCAGAAGAAACTCGAAAACAAGCAGTAAGACGGCATAGGGCGGATGCCGTGAGCAAGGTGTCCGCCCTATATTATCAAGGAGGTAATCATATGTCTGGTAACAAAGATTTTAGAAACGAATTTCTTAAAGATGGTAAGAATGTTATCATCAGCAAAAAAATGAAGGAGATCCGTCTGAGCCGAGGTATGACGCAGGGAGATGTATCGAAGGAGCTTCATATTGACCGTTCTGTGTATGCCAAGTATGAAACAGGAAAGCTGACGCCCACACAGGAACGAATTCAGGAATTTGCTGCCATTTTTGACATTGACATCAGTGAACTTGAAAAATGTGTCTCCGCTGTTATTCCGGACACATCGGCACTTCTGAAAAACAAGAGACTGCTAACAATGCTCTTGGAAGATTTTGATCAGGTGATTATTCCCGACACCGTATTGAACGAACTTGACTATCAGAAGGATAATGGCAGAAACAAAAAGATAGCTTGGCAGGTAATGATGACGATTGATGAATATCGCACCCGATTTCGTGAGCGACTGATATTTGAGAGAAGCAGTCATTTCAAGCAGGACAAAAATGATGCTAAAATCATCGAACTGGCTGAACAGCTAAACAGAAAGCTCAATAAGGTAATCTATCTTATTCATGACGACATCGGTATGTCACTCTCGTATGATAACAGCATACTCTTAAAGGACTATATAGCCAAACGCTCTAACAATACCAATTATGCGTCTTTTCTTGCACTTGATGAAGAATATGAACATCTTGATGCTTTTCAGAAGATGATGTCCGATCTCGATTTAAATATGTATCTGCCTGATGGCATGACTTTGCTTATCAGCTGCATCAGATGTAATGACGAAGATAAATGTGCCGAGAGAGACGGTTATTATGTTTCGGATACAAAGCAATATCGCAAGCTCAAATTTTTAATTGAAAATGGAGTTGACCTTGATAAAACCGATAATAGCAGATATTGCTTGACACCGCTTGCACATTGCGTTCAAAAGGGTAACTTCAAATTGTTCAATTTGTTACTTGAAATGGGAGCTGATTATAACAAGGGTTCTGTGGATGAAACTACACCCAGCCATTTGAAAATGCAAAACATCAACGAAGGAAATACGCCACTAATGATTGCCTGCTGGCACGCTAATAAAAAATTCGTTGAAAAGCTGTGCAGCCTTCCTAATATTTCCTTGAATCAGCAAGATAGTAATGGATACACTGCGCTAATAAAATGTGCTGTTCAAAGATACAACAGGATAAAAGAAGGTAAAAAGGTCGATTATGTTGAATCAATCTATCGCTATCTTTTGACTTTAGACAAGGTAGATACACTGATCCGTGACAGACAGAACAGAACAGCAAGCGATTGGTGGCAATTAGGCGATGAGCTGAGAAAGGAATTAGAACATAATGATTGATCGTGCCTGCATCAGCATCAACAACCGCTGCAACCTGAACTGTGCTTACTGCCACTTTCACACACCGAAAAAAGCAGACTGCCTTTCCGAAGCAGAAATGAACGTTTATACGATACTTGACAATATCAAGCAGCACATAGACAAGTATGATATTGAGGTGTTCAAACTCGGTTTTGTAGGCAACGGCGAGCCTCTGCTTGACTATGGATTACTGAAAGGATACATTGAGTATATCAGCAACTACCTTCTGTCGGGCAGGATAGCTGCCTATACAATAACAAATGGAACTCTCATAACCGAAGAAATGCTCGGTTTCTTCAAGGAACACAATGTCAATTTGGGCTTCTCGATAGACGGCATACCCGAGATACATAATAAATGGCGTTGCAATACTCATTCGGACGTTATGAATGCTATTGAGCTGTATCATTCTGTAAACGGCAGCTATCCTTCAATGAACTGTACCGTTGGAAGAGATACGCTCGAAAAGGCTGAGGACACTATCGCCTTCTTTGAGCAGTTCGGCAGTAGGATAACATTCTCACGAATGATAGGCAAGGGCGGTACATCCTTAGACGAGTTCCACAGTTTCCTTGATAAAGCCAAGAGCAGAGTTAATGTTCGTATAGGCAAATATGACTGCACGATGTACGGAGGTATGTGTGGTGCAGGGATAAACAATATATTTTATGCTAACGGGAACGTCTATTTATGCGGTAACTGCGTGGATCTGCCGCCGATAGCAAAAGCAGATACGCCTATTGAACGTATAAAACCCGAAATTCCTGAATTCGACCGAAACGTTTGTTTCAGGCAATCGCAAGGGCTGTAAGTCATGGAATCGGTTTTAATAACTGTTTCCTGATATGTATTATAATGTATACAGAGGAAAAAACACCCGTTTTCAACCTAAGAGGGAGGAATTTGAAATGATGAATGAAAAGAGAGTAAACGAGATCATTTCCCAGATAACCGCTTTTTCTAAGGACACTTATACCAGGAGTGAGTACCTGCCTGAGCTGCTTAAACTCCAAAAAGAGCTGATTGTTCTTACCTTCAACGCTGAACACGCTGAAAACGGTGATCTCAGGTTTTGGGACGTTGAAAGGCATCTCCGCAAGATGAACGATGAGCGTTGTCATGTAGCCGATGATGAACTCGCAAGGTTCGTAAAGGGCAGCAAGGTGGTCTGCAATAACATCAGTGCTGAGTTTTCAGGCAATGCGGGAGAACAGAAGGTGTTCAGAGCATTAGATAACCTGGGCTGTCAGAATAGTGTGCTTCACAATGTTGAACTTGAGTTCGACGGCAGAAGAACAGAGATCGATGCTATCGTGTTCACCAATCATGCTATATTCATCATCGAGATCAAGAACAGCAAAAAGAACATCTTTATTGATGAGAACGGCGAGTTTTACAGAATAGGTAACTCGATGCACCATGACTGTAATATCGCTGATAAGATGGACGAGCGTGAAGCACTGCTCCGTAAGGCACTTGAACGGGCTGGAATGGATTATCTGAAAATCTTCAAAATCGTAACTTTCACTAATCCACGCATTGATGTAGAGAACAAGTATCACTATATTAAGGTATGCCCCAGCAATTATCTCCCGTCTTTCATCGAAAGGTTCACGAGCAACCAGTGGTATTCCTATGAGAGCATCTGCACCATGATGGAGGCTGTAACTGAGGTCAAATGTCCGGACGAATATCAGATGTCGATAGACATGACTGAGTTCAAGAGAGATTTTGCGGTACTTATGGCTAAACTTGAAGCAGCCGAAGAAGCTGACCAAGAGAGCAAACATATTGACCAGCCTGATGAAGAAGCAGTAAGGGCTTCGGATATTAAGGCTGAGGTCAATATTCCAAAGAAGCCAGTACATAATTATGGAAAAGGAATGGTGGCTGCTGCGATTGGTGTTACACTGATGAATGCTGCTCTTCTTCTCGGTGGCAGGCTGCTCAGAAAGTGAGGTATACTATGGACGATGCAAAAAAAGGTATGCTTATTATACTGGTTCTTCTCTATATCATCTCGCCCATTGACGTATGTCCCGGTTCACCCGTGGACGATATAATCGTTCTGCTCCTCGGTGTGGCGGCTAATAAGAATAGGGGGTGATGATCTGTGAAGTATGCACTCTACGGTCTGCCCTGTGCAGGCAAGACAACGATATTTGAAGGGCTTACTATCCCTGTGATACATGGCAGTACGGAACTTAACAAAATGGCATCGGGAAGATTTTCGGATCTTCCCGATACAGAAAAGAATGCTCTCCGTATCAGATATGCCGAACAGCTCAAAACAAGAACTGACAGCTTTATCTCGGACGGTCACTATTCATTCCTTGATGATGTGGCTTTTACCGATGCTGACGGAGAGCTATACGATGTTTTCATATATCTATACTGTGAGCCTGAAATTATCAGTGAGCGGCTGAAAAGTTCTGACAAAAACAGAAGATTTGCAGAGCTTTCTGTTGAGCGAATCCGCAAGTGGCAGAGTTTTGAGATTGAAAGCCTGAGAGCAGAATCTCATAAGCGTAACAAGGACTTCTATGTAGTGAAAGATATTACTACTGAGGGATTGCAGGCTTTCATCGACAGTATTGAGAATGGGTTCAGTTCATTCGGACTTGCTAAGGACATAGCCAATCAAATCATGCACTTTTATCCGCAGCCATGCGATATTCATATATGCGACGGTGACAAGACCATTATAGAACAGGACTCGTTCAGGGTTTGCACAAGCGGTCATGTTACCCATGTGTTTGACGGCAATTTTTATACAGGGTATCAGGCGTTACAGTTCACAAATGAAGTCGAAAAACTAAGCTATGATACTGCAAAGCTCGGTACAGTAGACCTCAACAAAAGGATCTTTGACAGGATAGCTGATAAAAACTATGTTATACTTTCATCCGGTATCAAGATGCTTTGGGAACGGCTTTCCGAACAGCTTATGATAAAGAACGTAATCGCTGATACGCATATCTCGGCAGACACTAAGTTCTTTGTGGTTAAACTTCTGCAAGAGAGAGGTTATACTGTCACAGCATACGGTGACGGCAGGAATGATTACTATATGCTGAAGCAGGCAGACAAGGGCTATCTGTATATCGGCAAATACCTTAGTCATTCTCTGAGAGATTCGGATTTGTCGGGAATAAGTTTGGTCTATGACAGATTTCCTTACATACTGGCTGATAATGACGGCTGTATAACAGGTGACATTGCGATTTGCAAGTCTGATTCGGGTGTTAACGGTGCAAGGCTTGCAGATGCACACATCAGGCTTGGAAGAAAACTCGGAGAGGTCATGCGAGGTTTTATCCCCAATATCAATGCCGCTGTTATCGTACTTGAACGTGGCGGACGTTTCTTCGGTGACGGTGTATACACAGGCTTTGGCGGTACATTTTACAGTTGTAATCCTAAAACCGATGCACTCCCTGATATACAGCAAGGATTTGCGGTAATTGTTGACAGCGTAATCAATACAGGAAAATCTGTCCTTGATATGATAGACAAACTGAAACAAAAAAATCCTGAAATAGAGATTGTTGTTGTGGCTAACGTGATACAGAATGATGCGGTTGATCTGTTGCAGGGGTATAAGATCTTTGCAGTGCGAACCTCTGCAAATTCGTTTGTCGGCAGCAGGCAGGCAACACAAAAGAACGGTAAAGGTCCGGATACGGCTGACAGGCTGTTTAATTATATTGACTAATTGAAAGGAGAAATGGTTTATGGCGTGGGATGCAAATGAAAAAGGCAATTACGCATATTTGACAAAGACAGCAAGCGAACACAGTGGTGTAGACAACTTCATTGATGATATTCATAATGAAGGCTATCAGGAAGGTCATGAACACGGTATGATTGAGGGCGCTGGTGTTGCAACTGTTGTAATCGCTGCTGCAATAGGTGCATACGAAGGTATCAAGCATCTTGTTCAGAAACACAAAGCTAAGAAACAAGCGGTTGTAGAACGATCAGAAGCCGCTCAGGAAGCTCTAAGGCAGATATGTAGCGATTCCAATGGTGAGCCGTATGACGAAAGAGAAAAAAATGAAATCGACGATGAATGAGGGAGGCTGATACTATGACAATTTACACTACACAGGAGTATAAAGGCTATGGTAAGCAGAACTACTACTGGTATGAATATCGTCTTGAGGGCGATACAGTAGTTAAGTACAAATGCCATAGGCAGAAGTTCTTTGACGGACATGAAAACAATTGGGAAACTGATGAGAGCGAAGTGGAATCATGGGCAACTGATGATCCTAATATGCCTGATTGGCTTCATCAGTATTTATAAGCGATACAATTTATGTGCCTTTAGCCCGTAGTCTATTGGAACACCTGCAAACCGTTCCGTACAAGTCCGATATATTATTTTGGCGCACACCACAATTAAAGCAAACCCTATTGGCGTAAAATGAGCCTTTCACTCTGTTTTTGAGTGCAAGGCTTGAATTGATTTAAGCTAAGGCATTCAGCACCTCATGAATATCCCCATTGATGCAAATGCTCTGCTCTGCTATCTCATCGGGCGCATACGCTTCCCCAAAATTCAGGCAGGCATAGACTACCTTCGGATTTGCAAAGGTCATCTTCCAGAACGGATACTTGATTATGACAGGCGTGTTCATGCCCACACCCAATTCAAGGAACAGGATATGCAGTCCATCATGGCGGCGCAGGAACTCGTCATAGCGCTCGGCTGCTCGGTGCCAGCCTTCGTCCTCGACAAAGGTGTCATCTGCTCTGAGGTTCATGCTCATGGGCTTGCCGCAGACAGGACACTTCGGCACAAGCTCCGACGGAACACGCATATCCTTCTGAGCTTCAAACATCGCCCTGACGGTCTCCTCGTTGTCATAGGTCTTTTGGTGGCAAGGCTCACTGCACTGCCAGAGACCGTAGTCGCCCTGTGTATAGAAGTGACGGTGCTTGTCAAATCCTGCCTTTTGAAATTGGTGGTCAACATTGGTGGTGAGAACAAAATAGTCCTTGTCCTTCACAAGCTCAAACAAGCGCTTGTATGTGCCGTTGTCCACGTCCATATAGCGGTTGATGTAAATGTAGCGTGACCAGTACGCCCACATTTCTTCGGACGTTTCAAAGGGATAAAAACCGCCCGAATACATATCCTGAAAGCCGTATTTCTCCACGAAACCGGCAAAATACTTCTGCAAACGCTCTCCCGAATAGGTAAAGCCTGCGGCGGTGGAAAGACCTGCCCCTGCACCGATGACGATCGCATCAGCGGTCTGTATTTCTTTTTTCAGATGGTCAATTTCCGCCGAGTAATCTCTTGTAAATCTCATGATCGTCCTCCTTGAACACATTGAAGATCACCTGTATATCGTGGTTCTTGCGGAACTCCCTGACGGTGCGGACAGCAATTTCCGCCGCTTTATCCTGCGGAAATCCGAATACGCCCGTTGAGATACAGCAGAAAGCGATACTCCCGATACCGTTCTGTACGGCTATTTCAAGACAGCTTTTGTAGGAGCTTTCAAGCAGACGGCAATGTTCATCTGTAAGAATACTGTCTACGATCGGTCCGACAGTGTGTATCACATAGTCACAGGGCAAGTTGTAGGCAGGCGTTATTATTGCCTTGCCCGTGGGTTCTTCATGACCTTGTGTCTGCATGATCTGACCGCACTTGTAACGAAGCCGTACCCCTGCAAAGGTGTGGATACAGTTGTCGATACAAGAGTGGCAGGGCTGCCAGCACCCCGTCATTCCCGAATTGGCGGCATTGACTATCGCACCACATCTGAGCGTAGTGATGTCGCCTTTCCAGAGATAAATGCCGTCCTCTATGGGTGTTAGGTCTGCAATATCCGTGATGCCCTTGCTCTCGGTCAAGGCTGTGAGATATTCGTCCTCTGCCTGCAAAAAATCCTCGTCTGCCTTGACAGCAGGGCGGATATTCACAAGGCTTCTGTAAAGACGGAATTTATCTGCATCATTGTTTGGTATCTCAATTCCGTCAACATCGTTTCTTTCGTTAAGCAGATAGTTTATCAGAAGATCAAGTTTCTCCATACGATCATCTCCTTATGACTGCCCCCACAGGACAGACCTCCGCACAATTTCCGCAGTGCAGACAGTTTTCCTGACGGATAACAGCTTTGCCGTTCAGCTCAATACAGCTCTGCGGACAGTCGCTCAGGCATGAACCGCACCTGATGCAATCATCGGTCACGAAATATCCGCTTGCCCTGATCTCTGCACCGCCGAATGTGAAGCTGTCACGCTCGATAGGCTTCTTCGACAGGTCGAACCACTCTCCGCTGCCCTCATAGATCTGAAACACTGTGAGTGCCTTGCGGCTTTACTCGGTGGGATAGATCTCAAACATATAGGGATTCTTCTCAAACAGCAGAGGGAGCATATCAGAGCCTCCTAACTCCCTGACTTTGCCACGAACCGAAACGGCGGTACAGTTCATGGTATCTTCACCCTTTTTGCCGGATAAGGCAAGATAGCCCTTATCCTTTAACCGCCGATAGAAGTTCTTTCCCTTTGCGGTGAGGAAATACAGACCATTATCATCGGCGTACATCATATCTATCACACAGGTCACGGGCAAACCGTCCTCGTCCACGGTCGCAACTACAGTGGAGTGTATCTGCTCCACGATATAATCAAAGTATTCTTTGGTTGTCATAAATATCCCTCCGACATTACAGTCAGTCGCTTTGCTTCTTCATAAACGTCAAACAGCTCCATTTTTAGTTCAGTGTTTATCGCATTTTTCCGTGTTTATGAGCGAATATAACGACAACATCAGAAGCCTCCTGACTGCATTGTATTGATTTTTCAAGCTGTATCATAAACACAGGAGCTTGAAAATATGCAATACGGTCTATTATCATTTCTGATGTTACAGGTGAATCAGCATCTCGAAGAACAAGGGCATCTGTTGACCAGTCTTTTGCTGAATCTATAACAGC
Organism: uncultured Ruminococcus sp.; assembly: GCA_937926145.1. Classification (GTDB taxonomy): domain Bacteria; phylum Bacillota; class Clostridia; order Oscillospirales; family Ruminococcaceae; genus UMGS363. The sequence goes on from CALANW010000001.1 coordinate 25,051, forward strand.
TATAAAGCCTGTATTTCTATCAAATACCTTGGCAAATTCTCCAACAGTCATAACATCACCCTCTATGAAAAAGAGTGTGCCGATTTTTCAGCACACTCTTATATTTATTCTTCTTCAATGATCTTCTTGGTATCGGCAACAATCTCGGCAAGCGTGGTCTTTTTCAGCTCATTTTCAAGAGCTGCCTGAGCCGCTTCGAGTCTGTTGTCCATTACTTTATGGATATTCCGTCCCACGGGGCATTTTGCATTGGGGTTCTCATGGAAGCGGAAGAGTCCGTCATCGTCCGTGCATTCTACAGCCCGGTAAACATCATACAGCGTGATCTCGCTTGTGGGCTTGGCAAGGTGTGCGCCGCCGCTGCCCTGACGGGTTTCTACGATACCTGCTTCACGGAGCTGACCGAGAACATTGCGGACTATGACTGCATTCACGCCCGTACTGCCGGAAAGGAAATCGCTTGTCACCCTCATCTCACCGCCGAAAACCTCGATACAGGTGAGGATATGAACTGCCGCTGTAAATTTACTTGTAATCTGCACGAATGATCATCTCTTTCTTATTCTCTTACCACGCTGATACGCTGCCTGATGTGAGCGCCTTTTTCAATCTCGTCCACCATAGCAATAGCGTAATCTGCATAGCTGATAATGCTCTCGCCCTTAGAGTTGAGCGTCAGCTCCTCGCCTGCGAGAATGTACTTGCCGCTGCGTTCGCCGTCAGCCTGGAAATCTCCTGCGGGGCTGATGTAAGTCAACTTTACGTCATTTCTCTGACGGAGTTCGCCAAGCGCCTTTGCCATAGCAGAAGCCAGCGGCTTGAAAACTTCGGGGAAATCTGCACCGTCAGAAACGCAGGCGGTATGCTCAGCGTTCACATACAGGCTTCCTGCGCCGCCGACAACGAGAAGTCTTGTGTCAGTTCCCGAAAGAATGTCGCACAGGTGAGCAAGTGACGTGGAGTGCTGAGGAAGTGTTTCGGGTGTCCATGCACCGAAAGCATCCACAACTGCGTCAAAGTCTGCAAGGTCTGCTGCGGTCAGGTCGAACAGATCTTTCACGATAACATTCTGAGCAGCGGACTTGTTGTCGCCCTTGACAACTGCCGTGACATCAAGTCCTCTGTCAACAGCCTCTTTCACGATAAGCTGACCTGCCTTGCCATTTGCACAAACTACTGCGATTTTCATAATAAGTACCTCCTAAAGTATAGCATAAAAATTGACTTCTGTAAAGTTGTAAACATCACTGTTTCAACTTTCCGATATCAGTATATCATGCAAATACCGAGTTGTCAATAGCAATATTACAACTTTGAGGGATTGCATAAAAGGTCTATGAAAAATAAGTGCATACTCAACAAACTATATTGCTATATATCAAGCAGAGGTCGGCTCAGCGATTCCATGTTCCGCTTCATACTCCCTGACACGGCGGCAAAAGGTGTTTGCCGACAAGCCCATTCTCCGCATAAAGTCCCTGCCTGTGATGCTCTTTGACTTCCATTCCCCATAAAGCTGACCGAACCTTGTCCAGTCAATTTCAATGGGCTTTCTGCCCATGTACTTGCCCTGTGCCTTAGCGATCTCGATGCCCTCACGCTGTCGCTGTTTGAGCTGCTCTCCTTCAAGCTGAGAGAGTGCAGCGAACACGGTCAACATGAATTTGCCCGTAGGTGTGTCGGTGTCGATGTTTTCCTTGTGACTAACCAGGGTAACGCCCTTGTCGGTGAGGGTGTCGATGATGTTCAGCAAGTCCTTCGTGGAGTGCCCTAAACGGCTGATACTCTCAATGTAGAGCGTATCGCCCTCTCTTACATAGTCCAGCATAGCTTTAAGCTGAGGGCGGTCTTTATTCGCTCCCGAAATCTTCTCGGAGAAGATGCGGTCAACCTGATAGTCGCACATGATCTCCTGCTGTCTTGCTGTTTCCTGATGCTCCGTGGAAACACGGATATAACCTATTTTGCTCATAGCTGTTGTTTCCTTTCTTTTGTTGATTTACGGTTGACTTAGTAGCAGTTATAATGTATAATTATAGGTAAGGGTAGGCACTCGAATTTTTCGTAAAAATCGGAATTAGTGAGGACTGTAATGAATAATAGGAGGAAAAAGACTTTCAATATTAAAGGGCAGCAGTATGAGGTGTATTACGGAAACGATAAGTATGTTTGGTTAGTATGTGTGTTGATTGTAGTGCTTTTGGGATGTATTGATACAATAATTCTGTCAACTGATAGTTTTTCTGTCATTTATCTCTTACATATGGTGATTACTATTCCCTTGATACTGGGAATTATATATGCTTTTCGTTTTCGTATTAGAGCCTGTTCATATTAAAGTATTGCAATTTTTGTGAAAACATATTATATTGCTCCCCCAATTAAACCTTGCCACAAAAAATGGTCTATATTAAGCAAATAATCGTAAAATGGGAATTTGTTATCTATAAGCTCATCCAAAATGGCAAGGTTTAGGGCAAAACCGCACAAACCATTGAAAATCAGGAAGAAAAATGGTATAATATAGTTA
>CALANW010000002.1 GCA_937926145.1 uncultured Ruminococcus sp.
GAACCTTACCTTAGCTATGATTTTTGATGCTATTTTAATGTGAACAGGCTCTAATACAAACCCTGCCAAAAGTTAAAAATATATTAAATCGTTGCAAAAGCCGTTTTTTTATGATATAATGTTGTTTGCGGGCTTTTTGCAGTCCTTTCTGCCGTCAGGAAAGCACGCAAAAGCTCCGCTTATTGTATTGTATCCCGAAAGGGAATAATAACAAGGAGGAATTTTTACAATGAAAAACAAACAAAAGATCGCCCGTATCGTAATTATGGGCCTGCTTACGGCGATTCTTGTCGTAATGTCAGTCACACCGCTCGGTTATCTCAACATCGGACCGCTTTCTATCACGCTCAACATCATCCCCGTTGCTATCGCAGCACTTACAATGGGACCTGTCGGAGGCGCAGCTGTGGGAGCTGTTTTCGGACTCACAAGCTTTCTCCAGTGTGTTGGCATCGGACTTCCAAGTCCATTTGGCGTAACGCTTTTCAGCATCAGTCCGCTGTTCACGATCATCACCTGCTTCGTACCGAGAATTCTTGACGGACTTCTTCTCGGCTACATCAACAAATTCGTATCAAAGGTTTCCAACGGCATCGTTTCCTGCTTTGTAACAGGCTTCGCCGCTGCTTTTCTCAACACCCTGTTCTTTATGACAACACTTATGTTGCTGTTCGGAAAGACAGAGTTTATAATGGGTATGCGAGGAGAAATGAACATTCTCGCCTTTATGTGCGCATTCGTCGGAATTAACGCTATTTTCGAGATCGTCGCTTCGACCATCGTTACAGGCGCAGTAGGAACGGCACTTCTCAAAGCAAAGCTTATCCCAAATTTCAAGACAACCGAAGCATAAGGAGCAAACGCTATGATCTTAGCAATTGACGTAGGAAATTCAAATATAGTTATCGGCTGCTGCGAGGACGGAAAGATCGCTTTTTCCGAAAGGATATCCACCTCTCGTGAAAACACGGCACTTGAATATGCGATCTCATTCAAAACGATACTTGAGCTTTACAATATCAAGCAGAACGAGATCGACGGCGCAATAATCTCGTCCGTTGTTCCGTCCGTAACGACCACGATAAAGCTTGCGATAAAGAAGATCGCAGGAATTGATGCCAAAATAGTAGGACCCGGAACAAAAACGGGACTCAACATCATCATCGATAACCCCGCACAGCTTGGCAGCGACCTCGTTGTTGACGCTGTAGCAGGCATTTCGGAATATAAGCCTCCGCTCATAATATTTGATATGGGCACGGCAACGACTGCCTCGGTCATCGACAGCAAGGGCAGCTACCTCGGAGGAATGATAATTCCGGGCGTGAACGTTTCGCTCAACGCCCTGACGGCAGGAACATCACAGCTTCCGAAGATAAACCTTGAACCGCCGAAAAAGGTCATCAGCAGCAACACCATAGACTGCATGAAGAGCGGAATAATCTTCGGTCAGGCTTCGCTCATCGACGGAGTTATCGACCGCTTTGAGGAAGAGCTCGGACAGAAATGCACAGTCATCGCCACAGGCGGACTTTCGGGCTGCATTATCCCCTACTGCAAGCGCAAGGTCATTCATGATAAAGACCTGCTTTTAAAGGGCCTTATAAAAATTTACGAAAAGAATAAATAAAAAAGTCGGCGCAGTTCGTAAAAATGAACTGCGCCGTTTTTTTCGTTCAAAATTTATGAATCTGTTTCAACAGTCGCTGACTGCTCCTGCTGTACATCTTCGGCGGTTTTGATCGTCATATTCATAGCGAATTTAAACATCAGCACAACAATAAGTATTACAGCGAGTACCTCGAAGAAAAGCTTGATATATGCAATAACTCTGCGCTTTCCGATCTTCATAAAACCATCCCTTCCTTTGGACAAAACCGAGAGAACATAACTCTGCTCTCTCGGCAATTTTTATTATAGCACCTTGCTTTTAAATTGTCAATCATCAACTCTACGCTTAGTTTATTGCAATTATTTTAGATTTGTGTTAAGATAGAAACATCGAAAGGAGAAAAACTATGGATCAGATCAGAACAGGCGAGATAATCAGAGCAATGCGCTTAAAGAAAAAGATGACGCAGGCTGCTCTTGCTGAAAAAATAGGTGTCAGCGACAAGGCTGTTTCCAAGTGGGAACGCGGCTGCGGCGCGCCCGATGTGTCGATACTCCCCGTGCTTGCGGCGGAGCTTGGCATCGATATGGAAAATCTCATCAACGGAGAAATGGAGGAAAATGAATTGATAAACGGAAATATGAAAAAACTTAAATTTTACGTTTGCCCCGACTGCGGTAACATCGTTTTCTCGGCAGCCGAAGCGTCCGTGAGCTGCTGCGGAAAGAAGCTTTCCGCGCTTAAACCGAAGAAAGCTTCGGACGATGAAAAACTTGTCACGGAAATAATCGAAAACGAGATATACGTTTCATCTTCGCACGAAATGACGCGCGATAACTACATCTCATTCGCGGCTTTGCTCCGCGATGATACGGTTATACTTCGCAAATTCTATCCCGAATGGAATATGGAAACACGCTTTCCTCGCGGTATGAGCGGTATCCTCGTCTGGTACAGCACCCGCGACGGACTTTTTTATCAGTATGTAAAGTAAAATTACACACAAAAGCTCCCTTTTCAAACTGAAAAGGGAGCTTCAGACTGTCGAAAAAGCGTATTATTGAAAAAAGTTGCACAAAATTAAAGTTTACGTCCACGCTTTTCAAAGGGTGGTGGGTGTCCAGAGGGCAAAGCCCCATATGCACTAACTTAATCTTGCAATTACCC
>CALANW010000003.1 GCA_937926145.1 uncultured Ruminococcus sp.
ATAAAAAGTTTTGTACGTTTTTAACGGTTGGTGAATATGAAAAAAACTGAAGTTACCGAAAATATAAATTCAAAAAAAGTCAGCTATAAAGTATCTCTTGGCGGTATAGTTGCAGCGCTTTGCCTTACGCTGATGTTTCTGACAGCTGTTTTTCCTCCGCTGAATATGACGCTGCCGCTGTTTGCAGGAATGTTGATATCAGTAGTAGCGATCGAAATTTCGCCTTCATGGGCACTTGTGACATATATAGTTGTTGCGATATTGTCATTCTTCATAACGCCCGATAAAGAAGCCGCCATATTTTTCAGTGCGCTTTTCGGATATTATCCCGTGCTAAAAGATGCTGTTGACAAAATGAAAGCAAAGCTTATAGCGTGGCTGATAAAGCTTGCGGTTTTTGATACCGCAATGATACTCATTTATTATATTACGATATATGTACTCGGAACTCTCGATATTTTCGAGGAATTCGGATTTCTCGGCGACTTTATGATCCCCGTTCTGTTCATTGCCATAAGCTTAATTTATGTATTGTATGATTATTGCCTAACGGTGATAAAAGAAGCCTACATCAAATGGTTTAGACCAACTTTTCTAAGAAAATTCAAATAAAAAACGCTGCACCGTTGATTCGATGCAGCGTTTTTTTATCAATCTATCATATTGTCGTTAGCCTGTGTTAAACTGTTCCAAATGTCGTTTACATTCTCTACGCACTCAAAGTATTTCTGTGCAATGAGAGAAGAGGGGATTCCAAGCTCTTCGGCAGCCGTGCTCATATTTCTCCAATCAGCCTTTTCGTATGAAAGAACAAGAGATAAAAGCGTTCCTGCCTTGCCTTCGCCTTTGAGAAGACCGTTCTTTATCTCATCGCTTATCGGGAGCTGTTCAAGTGCTTCATCGAGAGAAATATCCATAAGTTTATCAAGCGTCGAGAACATACCGAGAAGATAACCCTCGGAGCGTGAGATAGGCATATCGTGTGCAAGAATAACAAGCTCTGAAGCGAACATTGCTCGAAGGAACGAAAGCTTTACAAGCTCCTCCTGCGCACCGTCATCCTGCTTGAAGCTGAGAAGGTATATCCACTGTTTAAGCTGTCCAAGTCCCAAGATAACAAGTGCCTGCTTTACCGAACGTGCACGGTTTCTGAGTGCAAAGTAAGCAGAGTTTACAAGTTTAAGAAGAGAGTAGGTGAGTGATACATCACGGGAAATTATCTCTTCGATCTCGTCAATATCAGGCTCATCTCTCGTAACTGCGATCATAAGCAGGAAGAAGTTGCTCTGGAGATGATTAGCCTTTTTAACAGTAGAAGAAGTTTTCTGAGCAAGATAAGAACCCTGAAAATATGAGCAGCCGAGCGCCTTAGCGCGTTCATACTGTTCAGCAGTTTCAACGTTGTAGGCAATTACCTTTTTGCCGAACGACATACCAATCTTTACGAGATTTTCAAGCGATGGATCTTCGCGCGAGAAGTTTATTTTGATATAGTCAACAATATCAAGAATACCGAAAAATCTCGGTGCAAACTCAAAGTCGATAACAGCGATCTTATAGCCGCTCTGTTTGAGCTTTGTTATGTAGCTGTGTGACATCGGATTTGTGATAAGTGAGTCTTCGATCTGAATTACAAGCTTGCTCGTTTCAAACATTTTAGGAATGTTTTTTTCAAGCAGGCTTTGTGTAAAGGTCAGAAAGGCGACCTTGCCGCTCAAAAACTTCTCACTGTTCATCGAAGAAAGAAAGTTCTCGATAGCATTGGCAGCAGTTGAATCATCAGTCTGAGTTTCAGCAAAGCTGCTGTCAGCATATAATATTTCATAACCGAACGTTTTCTGGTTAGAATCCATAAGTGCTTGTCTTACAATATAAGAATCCATAGCAATACTCCTGTTTTTAGAGATTTCATCAGTAGGTACAATGCTTTATATTTATTATAATACATTTTTGTGAAAATTACAATATTATTTAGAATTATAACAATTTATTAAAAGAATATACATATTCATCCGAGAGCGTTTTTATCATATCAATATCATGCTCAGAGTATTTATCGTAAACAGCGCAAATATAAGCATCAGTTTTTGAAGCTGTCCTGACCGCAGTAAGCGTGTCCTCAAAAATAATGCACTTTGAAAGCGGAAAGCCTGCTATTTCAGCTGCTTTTAGATAGATATCAGGTTCATTCTTGCTTTTTCCCACTTCATCTGTGGTAATAAAGCCGTCAAAAAGACCATAAATGCCGCTTCTTCGCAATAAAGGCTCATAAAGTTCAGCAGGGGAAGCCGTTGCAAGGACTATCTTCATACCCGATTTTTTCATTTCATGCAAAAGCTCCGATGCATAAGGCTTAAGCGGAATATTGTCCGCATATTCAATGCGGGCAAGAGCATTTATCTCTTCGGTAAATTCTTCGTCGCTTATCGGAACACCAAGCTTTCTCATAGCATCGGCAGCCTGCTGATAAGTCATCGAAGCAAGCTTGACGATAAATTTATCGTCAGCTGTGATACCGTATTTTTCAAGAATGATTCTGTCAAGCTTTTCCCAGATTGCGTTGGAATCTGCAAGTGTGCCGTCAAGGTCAAAAATTGCGGCAGAAAAACCGTTCAGATCAGCGTTCATTGGTTTTCTCCTTTATAAGAACGACCTTAACGTTTGGGTTAAGCTCGCTCGGAACTGAAATAATATCATAACGTCCGAACGATTTTATAAACGGTGTAAGTTTTTTGTATCCGAAGTGACGTACATCAAAGCTTGGGAAACGCTTTATAAGAATATTTCCGACATCACTGAGCGCCGCACATCCGCTTTCGTCCGAAACATCGGAAACGATCTCGGCAACCGCACGTTTAATATTGGCTATAGTCATATCATCCAAATCGTTCTCACGCACTTCTTCTTTATCATCGGAAACCTTTTCTCCGCCGATTATTTCAAGATACTTAAAACGGTTGCAGGCAGCAATAAATGCATTAGGCGTCTTTTTTTCGCCCATTCCGATAACATTCATTCCAGATTCACGAAGTCTTACCGCAAGACGGGTAAAATCGCTGTCGCTCGAAACGATACAAAAGCCGTCCACACTGCCCGAATAGAGAATATCCATTGCATCGATTATCATAGCCGAATCGGTCGAGCTTTTTCCCGTGGTATAACCGTACTGCTGAATGGGTGTAATAGAATGGTTGAGAAGAATATTTTTCCACGATGAAAGTCCGGGGCGTGTCCAGTCACCGTAAATTCGTTTGTATGTTATCGTTCCTTCATTTGAAATTTCATCAAGTATTGCTTTAATATATTTATCCGAAACATTGTCTGCATCAATAAGAACCGCGTATTTTTTGTCTGACATTTTAAACCTCCAACAATCAAATAGTATAGTAAAAATATTGTAGCGTTTATATTTCGTGAAAAATGTAAAAACGAGGTTTCTTTATGTTTAAAGATTGTTCAGTCCATTGGCATGTATTCTCTGTGGATAATCCTTAAATGCATAGTTAAGGTCAACTTCTCCGTCAATACCTTTGACTTTTCCTGTAGAACTGTACTGCCACATTCCGTAGTGATAGTCGTAGTTGCTTATCAAACGTTCCTCGTCACCCCAGCAAGCGACCCAAATATCGTATGCTGTAAGCTGTTCTATATAGGTGTTGTCCGTGAGGAATTTTGCTCCGCTGTATATCATCGCAAAATAGCCTGCATTTTCGAGTTCTTCCATAAATGCGGTTATGATGTTCGTGACTTCTTTGCGTGACATAGAATTGTAGAAACTTTCCTCAATATCAAGAACAACAGGATATTCGGGGCTGTATTTTCTTATTGTTTTAAGGAAAAATCTCGCTTCTTTCTTAGCTTCGGAAACGCTTTTGGCGTATGTATAATGATAAAAGCCGTAAGGTATACCATATTTTTCACAGCCATTTACGTTCTGCTTGAGCTTTATATCAACATCAGTCGAACCGAACGAGCTTCTTATCATTGCAAAATCGATACCGCTTGCACTGACCTTTTTCCAGTTGATATCGCCCTGCCATTTTGAAACGTCAATTCCTTTAAAATATTCGCTGTAAACACTGACGCTGCAAACAGCCTTTTTGCCCGATGAAGTTCTTAAAACAATATCCGTTATTCCGTCGGAAACACCTGTAATAACGCCATTTGAATCAACAGTTGCGATAGTGGTATCTTCTGAACTGAAGCTAACTTCATCGTATGCTCCGAGAGGATAAAGAATATAGCTAAGCGTTACGCTGCTGCCCTGACGCAAAGTGATGTTATCACTTATAGGAGATATCTTAGTTACCTTTTTATTACTTCCGCCATGAGCGTATGGGTCGGGAGCTGTGACTTTGACACTTGCGGTCAATCCCTTTGAAGTTTTAAGCTTGATAACTGCACTGCCTATACCTACCACCGAAACAAGTCCGTCATCATCGACCATTGCAACGCTTGGATTTATTGATTTGTATGTAACATAATCATCGCTCTGGGCAGGATAAAGCTTATATTTTATCTGGTAAGTGCTTCCAAGGTTAAGCGTTGGTTTGAGATCTGAAGTCACACGAATTCGATTTGCAGGAGTTGTGACCTTGGTTCGTTCATTACTGCCGATAACGCCCTCCTGCTCTTCGAAGGCACTATTGTTTTCATCGTTATTTGATGCATCATCGCCGCTATTTGCTGTTTCATCATCGTTTATATCGCCATCGGAAATATCATCATCGAAAATCTCATCTATCATAGTATCTTCGGGATAAGCATCTTCATCCTCTGCAAAAATGTTTATAGATGCTGCGCTTACAGACATAAGTATTGCAGTAAAAAGTGTAATTGATCTTGACATAAAATTCTTCATTTTAAAAATCCTCATAAAGTATTTGCGGTATAATTGGTTTAAATGGTCATATATGTTTATTGCTGTCTCTTATACACATCTCC
>CALANW010000004.1 GCA_937926145.1 uncultured Ruminococcus sp.
GTCCATAGCTATAAGCTTTTCCACCCCCAGTAAAACTGGGGGTTTTACTATACAAAAAAGGCGTATTTCACATCGAACAATGATGCGAAATACGCCTTTTTACTGCTATATTATTATACATTAAGTATAAAATCCAATCATTTATACCAACTTTACTTACTCCAATGCTTTAGCTTGGGGAGATTGGCTTCATAGTAAGCCCTTGCTTGCTCGGGTGGAAACTGCTCGCTTGAAAAATGCTCAACGAGAAAATTCACAAGCTGTTCAAGACTCGTGTAGACGAATTTGCCGTCCGTGTAACACCATTTGCAGTAATCCTCGTTGAAGCCGCCGTCCGTGTCCCTGCTCGTTGTCGAATCATCGAGCGGCATACCGCAGCACTGGCAGATAAGATGACGGGGCGAGCCGAGAAGCGTGTTTATCGAAACGTCAAAAAGCTTTGAAAGAAGCTTCAGCGTTTCCGTGTTTGGCTGAGTTTCGCCCGTTTCCCAGCGTGATACAGCCTGACGGGTGACGAACACCTTTTCCGCAAGCTCTGCCTGCGACATTCCGTTTTTTGTGCGAAGCTCCGCGATGATATCCTTTGTTTCCATAAATGAACTTTCCTTTCCGATGTCAGATTTGTTTCTATTCAAATGATACCACGGCTTTGGCGGAAAAGCAAGCAACTGTCTGTTGCCCCCTTAAATGCGCATATACAAAAGCGGATATGCACCGCCCTGCTCGTCAAGCTCGGTGCGCTTGTACGTCCTGAACCCAAGATGCTCGTAAAAGCCGACTGCCTGCGGATTTTGCTCATTGACGGTAAGCTCGTTCACGCCGTAATTCTCAATGCCGTACATCAGAAGTTGCTTTCCGGTGCCTTTTCCACGCTCAGACGGCAGGACGAAAAGCATCTCCAAGCGACCGTTTTCGATGCCCATAAATGCGACAGGCTCGCCGTCCCCGTTTTCAGCCGTCAAAAGGTGAGCAACGCCCTCCAATGCCTGCGGAACATACTCCTTTATCCGCACTATCTCATCTTCGGAAAGGAAAAGGTGCGTTGCTCGAACTGACTTTTCCCATACCGAAACCAGCTTTTGCAAAAGCGGCGGCTCTCTTGTTTGAACTTCGCTTATTTTCAGTTTTTCACTCATTTATTTTTCTCCAAAATAATTTTTTTCAAGATACTGCTCGGGAAAATGATAGCTATTATATCCCGATAATTCACCGCTCTCAAACGCCTGCTTTTTCAACTCATAGCCGACTTTCCAGCTATCGGAGTAAAAATTCAGCATTTCAAGCAGGCGGCTGTCGGATATCACAGTCGGGCAGGGACTTTTGATGTTTCTGAAACGCTCCCCGGGAAAATATTCGCCGCAAGTGAGCAAAAAGCTCAGATGCTTCGTGAGGATAATATAAGCCGCATCGTCAAAATCATCGCCGCACCTTTTCAGTCCCTCGGAAAGCGCATAGGTCTTTGTAAGTATCACGCCGCTTTCCTCATCTAACACGCCCGTCAAGAGGTTTAGGTTCTGATAAGAAAAATAATCGTCCTTTTGCGGCTTGACCTTTTTTATTATTCTTTGGCGGAGCTTGTCATCGAGCAAGATCCATTTCATTTTTATCACCTTAACCGTTCAAAATCTTTTTAATTTCGTCCAAATTTTCCGCAAAGCAAATGCCCTCCTGCCGTTCCTCGGAGGAAAGACCACTTTCTGTCATACAATTCAGAAGTTCTTTCAGGCTGTTGTAATATCCGTTCAAATTGTAAAGAATACACGGTGCGGAAAGCTGTTTCAGCGATACCTTTGACATTATCTCCGATATCTCTTCAAGTGTTCCAGTGCCGCCCGGAAATGCGATAAAAGCCTCGCCAAGCTCTATCATTTTCGCCTTTCGCTCAGACATATCTTTCGCGACGATAAGCTTTGTAACACGGTCGTATTCAAAACCTGCATCGATGAAAAACTGCGGCTCTACGCCTGTAACCGTTCCGCCTGCGTCAAGAACGCTCTCCGCCAAAACTCCCATAAGTCCCGATTTTGAGCCGCCGTAAACGAGCGAATTTCCGCTTTCGCCTATCCATTTTCCAAGCTCTCTTGCGGCGTTTGCGAATGACAGATCTTTGCCCTCGCTTGCGCCGAGATAGACGGTTATGTTCACAGTACCGCCCCCTTTTTAATGAATTTTTTACATTATACCATATCCGCAAAAAAATGTAAACCATTGCTTTCCGAATCATTGACATTTTAAAAAATTCATTGTATAATAAAGTTGAAAAAACTGTTTTTTGTATTTTTTACAAAATAATTCGGAGGTAACATTTTTTATGACTATCACGAAAAAAATCAGTACAATGGCTGCGGCTTGCACCGTCATTGCTTCCATAGCCGTCGGCACACTTGCCAATTTTAATGCGAACAGCGCCCTGACCGAGGATAACAATAAGATAATGGCTACTACCGAAAGCGGTATCAGCTCCGATATCAACGCATATCTGGACATGATCGAACAGTCGGTCGATACCCTTGCCGAGGTCGCAGTAACCAACCTTGACGACTTCAATTCATTCAAAACAAGCAGCGCTTATGTCAATGAATACACCGACAGCATCGAGCCGCTCCTTTTAAGCTCCGCAAGCAACACAGACGGCGCTATATGCGCTTACATAAGATACAACCCCGATTTTACCGAGCCGACCTCCGGTCTGTTTCTTACCCGAAACAGCACCGAAGAAGCTTTCCAGAGCGTTACTCCGACCGACTTCAGCACCTTTGACAAGACTGACCTTGCCCATGTCGGCTGGTACTACACTCCCGTAAACAACGGCGGACCTACCTGGATGAACCCCTACCTCAATGAAAACGTCGGCATCTATATGATCTCATACGTTGTTCCGCTTTTCCATGACAACGTAAATGTCGGTATCATAGGTATGGATATCGACTTCACAATGGTCGAAAACCTTGCCGAAGAATCGGACGCTTACAGCACCGCACTTCCTATCATCACGGACAGCAGCAACAACGTTATGTATGGCAAAGATATGGAATTCGGCACAAGCCTTGAAGAATATTCCTCCTCGCTTGTCAGCGCACTCAATGGCGAACCAAGCACTGCTCCGATCGAGTGCAAAATAAACGGTACAAACAGAAACGCCGTTTTTGGTTCACTCGACAACGGAATGAAATTTATCTACACCGTTGAATCCTCCGAGCTTTCACAGCAGACTGTCCACATGATAATAATGATGATCGGTGCGATAGTATTGGTCGCAGCCATTACAGCCGCAGTTGCTATCTTCGTATCCGTAAAAATGACACGTTCGCTCCGCGATATCAACCGTGCCGCTCAGAGAGTTGCCGCAGGCGAGCTTGACGTTACCGTTAAGGCTACCTCAAAGGACGATATCGGCGTTCTTGCGAACAGCATCGGTCAGACCACCGACCAGCTCCGAAATTATTCGGGATATATCAGCGAACTTTCCGATGTCCTCAACAAAATTGCAGACGGCAACCTCGATATAAGTCTTACAATGGAATATAAAGGCGAGTTTGAAAAGCTCAAAAACGCACTTGAGAACATCACAGCTTCACTCAACTCCACACTCGTCAACATCAACGATGCCGCAGATCAGGTTTCGGGCAGCGCAGATCAGGTTTCAAGCGGCGCTCAGGCACTTGCTCAGGGTTCGACCGAACAGGCAGGCGCTATCGAACAGCTCGTTACAACCATCGACGAAATGTCCGACCAGATAAAGACCAACGCCGAGCAGGCTGAACAGGTCAGCACAAGTATGAACAAGATCGGCGAAGAAGCTAACCTCAGCAACGAGCGTATGAACACTATGCTCGACGCTATGAAGGATATCACCGACAATACCGACCGCATCAGCGCTATCATCAAAACTATTGAAGATATCGCATTCCAGACAAATATCCTCGCCCTCAACGCCGCAGTAGAAGCTGCCCGCGCAGGTGAAGCAGGCAAGGGCTTCGCAGTCGTAGCCGATGAAGTAAGAAACCTCGCATCACGCTCCGCCGAAGCTTCACAGAATACCTCCGCACTTATCAGCAGAACAATGGAAGCCGTAGAAAACGGCTCGCAGATAGCAAACCAGACCGCCGAATCGCTCAATACCGTTGTAACGAATATCAGTGATATCATCTCATCTATCGACGATATCGCAAAAAGCTCGCACGACCAGTCCGAAGCTATCACCCGTGTAAATACCTCGGTTGAACAGCTCTCCGTGGTAACGCAGAACAACTCTGCATCTTCCGAGGAAAGCGCAGCCGCCGCAGAGGAACTCGCAGGTCAGGCAAATACATTGAAACAGCTCACGGGAAAATTCACTTTGAAAGAATAAGGTCAGCTTAAACGATAAAACAAGCCGCCCCTGCGTATGAAATGCAGGGGCGGCTTGTTACTTATTTTAATTACCCAGCCGCTTTTTCCTCGTGTTCACTCTCACGAAGTCCAAGCTCCGTAACAATTTCACTTTCATCCGTAAGTCCTATGTAGTATGCCGTCAGTCCGCTTACCTCGTTCGATACACGGTCATAAAGATATTCCCCCGTGCCGATGTCGGAACAGGTGTACATTATCTCGTTCGGGAGCTTTTCCGCAACATAGTCAAGCGCTGCGCCGTCAATGCCGTAATATTCGTCCTCCATATAAAGATCGGGCGCGCCGAACGTGTGCAGAATTTCATGCGCATACACCGCAGGACAGTTCACCAAACCGCTGTCTATGTTGTAAAGATACACGACCTCGTAAGGATAGTCCATACCCTCGTACCAGTTCCGTGTGCAGGTCACAGCTTCGGTGTTCTCATCGGTGTTCAGAACGAAAAAGAATATCAGATTGTCCGCATCGTATTTTTTCATTATCGAATCGGTGTCGATATTCTCATCGATGAAACCCCAAACGTCCATGTCGGTGTAATTCCAGTCCGTCATATCATCATCGAACGAAACGCTGTAGAAAAGGTCATCATTCTCCTGAAAGTCGGTGATGAATTCCGCAGATTTTCCATAATCCGCAACGGTCTTCTCGATGAAATCAGCCGCAATGCCCATATAATTATTGATGTTGTCTATAGCCGCAAGGTCAGCCTTGGAATCAAAATCCCACGAATAGTTCGGATCATCTCCGAAAATGCTCACGATAACCGTCCTGCCGCAGGGCGTTTCCGCCGAACCGTGAACGAATTCCACCGTCTTGCCAGAATCATCGGAAACCGCAGTTTCAGCGGCATTTACGGCAGTATCGGCTTTGTCGGGAACTATCATGACCGCCAGCGCCAGTATGACAGCCGCTATAACAACGCCCGATATAATTTTCATCTTCATATAATATCACTCTTTTCGGAAATCAAGCTTCGTTCTTTTTTCATACTCCGCTATCAAAAGCGGCTGAATAAGCGGATATGTCCATTCTGTCGGAAGCTCATCAAACAGAACGACCTGCTCTATTTCGCTGTGCAGTTCGCCTGCAAATTCCGTTATATCCGCAAAATAGAGCATACCGTAGGTTTCCTCACCCGAAGAATTTACCCTGTTTTTGCCCGTTACCGAGTAAACACATATCGGCTCTATTGTGAATCTCAGCGCACCGGTTTCCTCCTGCAATTCACGTTTTGCCGTTTCATCTATCAGCTCTCCGACCTCTCTGTGTCCACCGGGAATTTCGTATGTTTCCCGTTCCTTATGCTTGCAGAACACCCATTTGCCGCCCGACTTTGCAATTATAACAGCAAATTTCAGCAAAGCGTCATCGACCTTTTCATAAAATTTTACTTCCATAGCCGACCATCAATCTTCACCGAAAAGCATCTGCGCTATATGCCGTCCGTCAACGTTTCCCATTTTCAGCCCGTCAAGGCAGTAATGGCAGTAGCAAACAACCGTGTCCGTCTTGTACCGACTGCAATATTCTTCCATTATCCGCTTCTGCTCTTTCTCGGTGTGCGGCAGAAAAAGTCCCTCGATGTTCCGGGCATAGTGTTTCGGAGCTAATTTAGGATTTCTCGGAAGTTCCGTCATATAAAGCGTTGCTCCGCAGAAGTCCGTTTCAAGATGATTTTTCTCGTTTTCAACATATTCGATGTTCATTTTTGAAAGCAAGCTGCGCACCGCCGCCTGCTCTTTCGGGCGGTCTTTCGCCCTCCAGCAATCCTGAACTGTCACTTTCAAACCCGAATAATCGGGGAAAACAAACTTCCCGTCCCCGTCGATAAGCTCCCATATCGAGTGAACATTTTCAACGTGAAAATACTCCTCGGCAATGTTCGTGCAGTTGTGGCATATCGACCATATTTCGTCCTCGGGCGAAAAGTTCTTCGTATGCGGAAGCGCTTTCCATGCGTCCCTCAGCTCGCCCTCGGGCATTTTTCCCTCGTAAAATTTAACTTTCCAGGACGGCGTACAGCACCGTATTATCTCGATATCGCCGCGCTCGGCTATGTAATTCTGCATCTTCCTGCTCAGCTGCGGAAACGCGAGGTGAACATACAGCTCGCTATGTAGTATTTCATATAAATTATCTCCATTTTGTTTAAGGTCAAAATATTTAGCAGGTTTGTTCAACTGCTCGATAAACTGAAATTTGTTATCCTCTGTTATCCAACACTTCCCACAAAATTTCATATATTTGCTGTTGTAGCAGTCTGAAAGCTTCTTCTTCGACTTTATCGGGGTGATAAAATGTAATCGCAACTCTCATAGGAATGTCGTCTACACCATGCCATGAACTGCCATCAGGATTATAATACCATATATGAGTACCCATATCATACCGTTCTTGCGGAAATCCCATTTCTACTTGAAATGTATGAACAGCTTCCCTGATTTTCTTTTGAAAATCCGATGTATTAAACCCACGAACAAGCCAGCTGTCACCTCTTTCATGCTCTATCGCAATACAATGAATTTGTAGTAAAACGCCTGCCTCAATATAATCAGAAACACAGGTTTCAAATCTTCCATGCCATTTATGTTCCCAGTGCTTACACCAATACAAATCTTCGGACATATGTATTTTGCCGTCACATGATTTTTCCACATTGTTTTTCTTCGTTATTTTCTTCTCTCTTTTCAAGGCTTTCTTTTTCGACAAACTTTTATGCCATAGGAAGCCTTCTGTTACCAATAAGAAGCAAAAAATCAGCTCTATTATAATAAAAAATATGTTCCCCATAATTTTTCATTTTGCTTTCAATATAAATTCTGGTTTATCGGTCTGTCCGACCTTGCCTTATTATACCACATCTCACCGAAAAAGTAAAGGACGGAGAGTTACTCCATCCCATAAAAATTTAATTGACCTCGGCTATAATTTCGCTGTCAAGAGAAATGTTTTCAAAACAGTCTTGACATTTTCCTCTTTCTGTGCTATGGGACTTCTTGCTGTTACTTTCTTTTCCATAGTAATTCCGCCTTTCTGACAGTCGTTTTGAGCTTTCTACATATTTTAGGCACAGAAAAACCCTGTACCCGACGGTTTAACCGTCTGATACAGGGTTATCTTTTTATCTACCGAGTTCAAGGCTCATTACCAATGTGATGTCCTCCCATTGATTTTGCCTTAAATACTTGCCGTTTGCCTTTTGGTAGGCTCTTGCCATTTCAAAGGTTATCGGAAAATCCCATTGTATAGCGATTCTCTGATTAATTCCTTTCTGCAATAGCTGCCTGAGCTGCTGCAAGACGAGCGATTGGAACACGGAAAGGTGAGCAGGATACATAGTCAAGACCGATCTTGTGGCAGAATTCTACGGATGTAGGATCGCCGCCGTGCTCGCCGCAGATACCGCAGTGGAGTGCAGGATTTACAGGCTTGCCGAGGTCGATAGTCATCTTCATGAGCTTGCCAACGCCAACCTGGTCGAGCTTAGCGAATGGATCGTTCTCGTAGATCTTAGCATCGTAGTAAGCACCGAGGAACTTACCTGCGTCATCTCTGGAGAAGCCGAATGTCATCTGTGTGAGGTCGTTTGTACCGAAGCAGAAGAAGTCAGCTTCCTTAGCGATCTCGTCAGCTGTAAGAGCAGCACGAGGAATTTCGATCATTGTACCAACGCTGTACTTGAGGTCGCTGCCGGATTCAGCAATGAGCTTGTCAGCAACTTCAACAACGATCTTCTTAACGAACTTGAATTCCTTAACTTCGCCTACGAGCGGGATCATGATCTCAGGAGCAACGTCCCAATCAGGGTGCTTCTTCTTAACGTTGATAGCAGCCTTGATTACAGCGCTTGTCTGCATCTTAGCGATCTCAGGATATGTTACTGTAAGACGGCATCCACGGTGACCCATCATTGGGTTGAATTCGTGAAGACCTGCAATGATGTTCTTGATAGCTTCAACGGACTTGCCCTGAGCCTTAGCAAGAGCTTCAATGTCAGCTTCGTCTGTAGGTACGAATTCGTGGAGAGGAGGATCAAGGAATCTGATTGTAACAGGTGAGCCTTCGAGTGCTTCGTAGAGAGCCTCAAAGTCGCCCTGCTGCATAGGTTCGATCTTAGCAAGAGCTGCTTCTCTCTCTTCAACTGTATCGGAGCAGATCATCTCTCTGAATGCAGCGATTCTCTCAGGATCGAAGAACATGTGCTCTGTACGGCAAAGACCGATACCTTCAGCACCGAGTTCCTTAGCCTTCTTAGCATCTGTAGGAGTATCAGCGTTTGTTCTAACCTTGAGCTTTCTGTACTTGTCAGCCCAAGCCATAACTCTGCCGAATTCACCAGCGATAGTAGCATCAACAGTAGGAATGATCTCACCGTAGATGTTACCTGTTGTACCATCGATAGAGATATAGTCGCCCTCGTGGAATACCTTTCCGCCGAGTTCAAACTTCTTGTTTTCTTCATCCATCTTGATGTCGCCGCAACCGGATACGCAGCAAGTACCCATACCACGAGCAACAACGGCAGCGTGAGAGGTCATACCGCCACGAACTGTGAGGATACCCTGAGCAGCCTTCATACCTGTGATATCTTCAGGAGATGTTTCAAGACGAACGAGAACTACCTTTTCGCCCTTAGCGTTCCAAGCTTCTGCATCGTCAGCTGTAAATACGACCTTACCGCAAGCAGCACCAGGAGAAGCGCCGAGGCCCTTTCCGAGAGGTGTAGCAGCCTTGAGTGCCTTAGCATCGAACTGTGGGTGGAGGAGTGTGTCGAGGTTACGAGGATCGATCATTGCAACTGCTTCGTAATCCTTCTTGTGGCCTTCGTCAACGAGGTCGCAAGCGATCTTAAGAGCAGCCTGAGCGGTTCTCTTACCGTTACGGCACTGAAGCATATAGAGCTTCTTGTTTTCAACAGTGAACTCCATATCCTGCATATCGTGATAATGGTTTTCGAGTGTTTCGCAAACCTTGATGAATTCTGCATAAGCCTCAGGGAATTCCTTTTCCATCTGAGCGATAGGCATTGGTGTACGAACGCCGGCAACAACGTCTTCACCCTGTGCATTGATAAGGAACTCACCCATGAGCTTCTTTTCGCCTGTAGCAGGATCTCTTGTGAATGCAACGCCTGTACCGGACTCGTTGTTGAGGTTACCGAATACCATTGGCATTACGTTAACAGCAGTACCCCAAGAATAAGGGATATCGTTGTCACGACGATAAACGTTTGCACGAGGGTTGTCCCATGAACGGAATACAGCTTCGATAGCAAGCTTGAGCTGTTCAACAGGGTCAGACGGGAAGTCTGTGCCGAGCTGCTTCTTATATTCAGCCTTGAACTGTTCTGCAAGTGTCTTGAGGTCAGCAGCTGTGAGCTCTACATCGAAATGTACGCCCTTTTCTTCCTTCATCTTGTCGATGAGCTGTTCAAAGTACTTCTTGCCGACTTCCATAACAACGTCGGAGAACATCTGGATAAATCTTCTGTAAGAGTCGTAAACGAATCTCTCAAATTCAGGTGTTGGGTTGTTCTTGATCATTGCGGCAACAACATCGTCGTTAAGACCGAGGTTGAGAATAGTATCCATCATACCAGGCATTGAAGCTCTTGCGCCGGAACGAACGGAAACGAGAAGAGGATTGTTAAGATCGCCAAACTTCTTGCCGTTTTCCTTTTCCATCCAAGCAACGCCTTCCATAGCCTGAGCCATGATCTCGTCGTTGATCTTTCTGCCGTCCTCATAGTACTGAGTACAAGCTTCTGTTGTGATTGTAAAGCCCTGGGGAACAGGAAGTCCGATCTCGGTCATTTCAGCAAGGTTTGCGCCCTTACCGCCGAGAAGGTTACGCATAGTCATATTGCCTTCTTTAAAAGTATAGACCCATTTTTTTGCCATTGGATTTTACCTCCAAATTTAATAAGTTTTTTCCGCAACGAAAGAAAAGCCGATCGATACGTTTCAGCTTCGCCCACTTTTCCCAAAGCAAAAGTCCTGACAACTTTTCGCTTCTGCGGTCATAGATATATTATAACAGATTTTGTCCCTCATTTCCATAGTTTTTAGACAGACTTTACTATAAAATTATATACAAATTTTTTGGTTATTTTGCATAAAGAAACTACAATAGTTACAAAGTCAAAAAATACTATTGAAATTTGGCGGCAAATATGCGATAATTATAAAGGATATTGACGTTTGAACTTATTGTACGATGTGTACTATTATATAATACTATTCAGGGAGGGCTGCTTTATGATAAAAAAATGCGCCGTTATCCTTGCGGGCGGACAGGGAAAAAGAATGAAGTCCGAACTGCCGAAGCCTATGTTTGAAGTCCTTGGCGAACCTATGCTCGAATGGGTGATCCGCTCCTGCGAGGAGTCGGGTATATCCGATATCTGCGTTGTAAAGGGCTATAACGCTCAGGTCATCGAGGATTACCTCGACGGAAGATATGACACGGTTCTTCAGGAAGAGCGCAAAGGCACAGGTCACGCCGTTATGACCGCTATAGACTGGCTCAGAAGCAAAAATGCCGAGAATGTCATCATTCTCTACGGTGATGCGCCTTTTGTTGACGCAGAAACCATTACAGCCGCTTTTAAGCAGCATGAAGAGAACCAAAACTCCGTTACCGTTATCACTTCGGAGATACCCGAACCGTTCGGCTACGGAAGAATCCTCCGTTCGGGTGACGGAAGCCGTATCTGCGGCATTGTCGAGGAAAAGGACGCTACTATCGAGCAGAAAAAGCTCCATGAGATCAACTCGGGCGCTTACTGGTTCAGAACAGACGACCTTATCACCGCTCTCGGTGAGCTCAAACCGAACAATTCGCAGAATGAATACTACCTCACCGATACCGTGTTCATTCTTCTTGATATGGGCAAGCGTGCAGAGGCTTACAAGTCGGAAAATCCCGATGTTGTGCTTGGTGCAAACGACCGCAAGGGTCTGCTTATGCTCAATGACACCGCACGAAAGAACATTATCGACAAGCTGCTCGACAGCGGAGTTGAATTTCTCTGCACGGACGGAGTTTCTATCGGCGGCAGCGTAAAGATAGGCGCAGGAACTAAGATCTTGCAGGGTACTATTATTAAAGGCAACACTCTTATCGGCGAAAACTGCGTTATCGGTCCGAACTGCCTTATCGAAAACTGCGAGATCGGCAGAGATACAAACCTCAACTACGTTCAGGCTTACGATTCCGTTATTGATGACGGCGTAAAGATAGGTCCGTTCGTACAAATTCGCCCCGGTAGCCACATAAAGTCGCACGTTAAGATCGGCGATTTTGTCGAGGTCAAGAATTCGACTATCGGCGAGGGTACAGCCGTTGCACATCTTACATATATCGGCGACAGCGATGTCGGAAAGAACTGCAATTTCGGCTGCGGAGTTGCTATTGCCAATTATGACGGTGAAAAGAAGTCCCGAACAAAGGTCGGCGACAACGCTTTCATCGGCTGCCATACGAACCTTATCGCACCCGTTACGGTCGGCGACAGCGCATACACAGCCGCAGGCTCGACCGTCACAAAGGATGTTCCCGACGGCGCACTCGTTATCGAGAGAGCCGAGCTTTCCTTCCGTGAAGGCTACGGCGAACGCAAGCTCCGTTCACGCAAAGAAAAAATGAAGTAAATTATTCAAGACATTGCGCCTTGATCAATTTTTATAAAAACAAAAGGAGAAATTCAAATGAATCTTCACGGCAAGGATATCAGAATCTTTACGGCAAATTCCAACAAGCCTGTTGCGGAGGAAATTGCAAAGGAACTCGGTCTTCCGCTCGGTCAGTCAGAGGTCGTTACATTCTCTGACGGCGAGATCAGCGTTTCCATTCAGGAAAGTATCAGAGGCTCGGACGTTTTCGTTGTTCAGTCTTTGAGCTGCCCTGTAAACGACAACCTCATGGAGCTTCTCATTATGATCGATGCATTCAAGAGAGCTTCCGCAGGCCGTATCACAGCGGTTATCCCTTACATGGGCTATGCCCGTCAGGACAGAAAGGCTAAGGCAAGAGATCCGATCTCCGCAAAGCTCGTTGCCGACCTTATCACAACAGCAGGCGCAGACAGAGTTCTTTCCATGGATCTCCACTGTCCGCAGATACAGGGCTTCTTCAATATCCCTGTTGACCACCTCCTCGGTGTGCCTATCCTTGCACCATACTTCGTTGACAAGTTCAAGGACAATAAGGACGATGTTATGGTAGTTTCCCCTGACCTCGGTTCTGTAACAAGAGCAAGAAACTTCGCAAACCGTCTCGGCGTTCCTTTCGCTATCGTTGACAAGCGCAGACAGAGAGCTAACGTATGCGAGGTTATGAACATCATCGGTGATGTAAGAGATAAGAGAGTTGTCCTCGTTGACGATATGATCGACACAGCAGGTACACTCTGCAATGCCGCAAAGGCTATCATCGACATCGGCGGTGCTAAGGAAGTTTACGCTTGCGCTACACACGGCGTTCTCTCAGGCCCTGCTATCGAAAGAATCGCAGCAAGCCCTATCAAGGAACTCGTTCTTCTCGATACTATTGCACTTCCTGCCGAAAAGCAGATCGACAAGATCACAATGCTCCACGTTGCTCCCGTATTCGCAAAGGCAATTCAGAGAATTTACGATGACGAGCCTGTTTCTCCTCTTTTCAACAACTGAGCAGGGAACGCCCTGCGGCGAGTTCGCATTTTTGCAGAACATTAACGCATAATAATAACATTACCCTGCAGGACGCTTTTCAGTCCTGCGGGGTTAGTGTGGTTTTACCGCATAATTCCGCCCAATGGCACAGCAGGAGCGAAAAATGAAACATAAAAAATTAGTCATCATTTTACTTATACCGTTCCTTGTCCTGATCGCTTTATGCTCTCATTTCATTATTATGACGATATTATGTGAAAGAACCGTTATCCCCGACAACATTTCCCCCGAGGAGATCATTTATCTGCTCGAAACATACTGGAACGGCGGAAACGAAAAAGGGATATCAATGCTCTGTTCGGAAAGCTATAACATTGCAGTCACAGACAAACCGTACAGCTTCGGTGAAGATGTACTGCGCCCAAACGTTCACATAACTGAATGTGAGGAAGTGCCGTCAGACACAATATATTATCCGCATCTTTATGACAAGCACTGCTATAAAGTCTGCTGGAACAACGGGGACAGCTATAAAATGGACTGGCGGAGCGGCGGTTTTGCGTTTATCCTTATCGCAAAGGAAAGCGATGACGAAAATGCTCCCTATAAGATATGCGCAATGTTTACAGGACTATAATACTAAACACCAATAAAATAAAGGAAAAAATCTGCGCCTAAATCTCATATAAACCTGTTTTCAAGAGCAATAAGATTGTCGGCTTGATTTTTTCTAAATTTTAAATGTTGTTTAGTATAAACGAAAGGACACAAAATGAGTATATTTGATATTTTTGATAAAATTTCAAAAGAGAACCCCGAAACGGCGGCAGGAACGCCCGAATTTATAATATGCGGACTGGGCAACCCCGGCTCGGAGTATGAGCGCACTCGTCACAACGCAGGCTTTATGACCGTTGACGCACTCGCCAAGAAATACGGCTTTGAGATAAAAAAACTCAAATTCAAGTCGCTCACCGCAGTAGCTTCAATAAACGGCGTAAGCTGTCTTGTAATGAAACCGTCCACGTTTATGAACAACAGCGGCGAGGCTGTCGTTGAGGCGATGAATTTCTACAAAATTCCCATTGAAAATGTTATAATATGTTATGACGATATAAGCCTCGAACCGTCAAAGCTCCGCATACGCAGAAAAGGCTCGGACGGCGGACATAACGGCATAAAGTCTATCATATATCTTTCTGGCAAGGACACATTCCCCCGAATAAAGCTCGGCGTAGGTGCAAAGCCTAACAAGGACTACGACCTCGCGGCGTGGGTGCTTTCACGCTTCACCGATGATGAAATGAAGCTTATGAATGAGGGCACGGATAAAGCCGTTCAGTGCATAGAACTTATGGTAAAGGGCAAGATCGACGAAGCGATGAATAAGTTTAATTCGTAATGCGTAATGCGTAATGCGTAATTGTTGCATAGCTCAATTTTTTAAGTAATGCGAAGCCAATTAGCTGGTCGAGCTGAGCACAGCTCGTCAGGTGTCCAGAGGGCGGAAGCCCTTGGTCGCAGGTCAATTTGACCTTTAGCAAAAGAGCGAAATCCTCTAAACTATCGCACAAAGCAATGCCACAGCAGCAAAATCACTATCAAATAAAAACGCAATTCACGCCAAAACAGTACCCCAAAAAATGAGAAATCACTTTCAAAAACATATAATTCGTGAATTGCGAAACCCTATCCTTACGGAACAACTGCCCTTGCAGGTCAAATATTGAAGCACAGCGAAAATATTTGACCTGCAACGAAATTTGCTTTTAACTTTTGCAAAATTTTGCTCTTCCACAAATTGTCGCTTACCCCAAATCGGGCGGATATGGAATCCGCCCCTACGATTTAACACAAAATCGCTGTTAAATTATTTTTATAACCCCGTGCATAACACTTTTAATCAGAAATAAGGCAGGAAACAATGGCTGATTCTATCTTCACCAAGGCAATTGAACAACTCGATCTCTACAAGGATCTGAAATTCGCGCTTGAACACCGCGAAACTCCCGTTTCCGTTACGGGCGTTTCGGGCATACACAAGGCACAGCTCGCGCTCGGACTTTACAACTTCTCCCCGATGCTCATTATCACCGAGGACGAAGCTTCGGCTCGGCGTATGTGCGACGATATCAACGAGATGTCGGGCACGGTGTGCAGTTACGTCTACCCTGCGAAGGATTTCACTTTCACCGATGTTGAGTCCGTTTCGAGGGAATATGAACACACCCGACTTGGCATTTTAACTGGACTTATGAACAACTCCGTCCGCTTTGTCTGCGCTTCGGTCGAAGCCGTTATGCAGAGGACAATGCCGCCCGAGGTTTTAAAACGCCGCATCGTCAGCATCGACAAGTCAACTCCTATCGATACGAAAAAGCTTGCGGCTGACCTCATCGCGGCAGGCTACACCCGATGCGACACCGTTGACGGCGTTTCGCAGTTCTCGATAAGAGGTTCTATCATCGATATTTTCCCCGTTCAGGAAACTGCCCCCGTGCGAATCGAACTTTGGGGCGATGAGATAGACACCATTTCCTACTTCGACACCGAAACTCAGCGCCGCACGGACGAGATCGAAGAAATAAGCATCTCCCCTGCCTGCGAGGTAATGTTCGACAGCGCAGACGAGTTCATCGAAAAGCTCAATGCTCTCTCCAAAGCCGCAAGGGGAAAACGCGCCGAATCCGTCCGCAACTGCCTTGCCCGTGACATTGACCGCATCAACACGGGTCTCACGCTCGGAAATATCGACAAGTACATCTCACTTGCATACGAAAAACCTGCCGACATTTTCGATTATCTCGACCCCGAAAACAGCATTGTGATTTTCAGCGAATACAAAAACTGCATCGAAAAGATAAAGCCTATCCTTGCACAGCACTCCGAAGATGTAAAGCTTCTCCTTGAACAAGGCGAACTTTGCAAGGGTCTTGACGGCTTTATGCTTGAACAGGGCGAGCTTTCACAGCGCACGGAAAAATTTTTCAGCGCATATATGAACACCTTTATGCGTTCGAGCGATGATATCCGCTTCAAGCGCGCACTTTCGGTAACGGCGAACACCTTTGCGCCTTGGGGCGGCGAGATACGCCAGCTCATCGAAGACCTCAAAAGCTTTCTTTCCGCAAAATATTCCGTTATCGTAAAGGCAGGCTCGGACAAAACTCTGCCAATCATCGCACAGGATCTCCGCGATGAGGGCATACCGTGCGATATCCTCACCGAAAACTCGGAACTCACCGCAGGTCACGTCCTCCTTACAACTGGCAGCACAAGCTCGGGCTATGATTACCCCGACATCAAGACAGCGCTTATCACGCAGGCGCGCGCTCTCAACTCCAATAAGCGCAAAAAGCGCTTCAAAAAGGGCGCAGACATCAACTCTCTTGCCGATATTGCCCCCGGCGACCTCGTTGTACACTCCGAATACGGCATCGGACGCTTTAAAGGCATCGAAAAAATTGAGCTTGAGGGCATTGTCAAGGACTATATCACTATCGAATACGCCGATTCAAAACAGCTTCACGTTCTCGTCAGCCAGCTTGATATGATATCACGATATATCGGGCCTCGCGATGATTCAAACGTAAAATTGAGCAAGCTTTTTTCGGGCGAATGGCAGAAAACGCGCAGCCGAGTTCAGAAAGCCGTCAAGGATATGGCGGAGGAACTCACAAAGCTTTATGCTATCCGCTCGCAGTCGAAAGGCTTCGCATTTTCGGGCGAATGTGACTGGCAGCGCGACTTTGAGGAGCGTTTCCCCTACTCCGAAACGGACGATCAGCTTCGCTGTATCCAAGAGATCAAGGACGATATGGAAAAGCCCGTCCCGATGGACAGACTTCTCTGCGGAGATGTCGGCTTCGGCAAGACGGAAGTTGCTCTCCGTGCCGCTTTCAAGTGTATGCTTGACAACAAGCAGTGCGTTCTCCTTGCGCCGACCACAGTTCTCGCTTGGCAGCACTACCAGACCGCGACAAAGCGTTTTGAGCATTTCCCGATGAAGATAGAACTTCTCTCCCGTTTCCGTTCAAAAAAGGAGCAGGAAGAGATAATCAAGCAGCTTCGCCGCGGCGATATCGATATGATAATCGGTACGCATCGACTTGTTCAGAAAGACGTAAAGTTCCGCGACCTCGGACTTGTTATTATCGACGAGGAGCAGCGTTTTGGCGTAGCGCACAAGGAGCGCTTCAAAGAAGCATTCGCAGGAGTTGACGTTCTTACACTTTCCGCAACTCCTATTCCGCGTACACTTAATATGGCAATGAGCGGCATACGCGATATGAGCGTTATCGAAGAGCCGCCTATTGACCGCCACCCCGTTCAGACTTATGTTATTGAGCATAACGACGGCGTTCTTGTTCAGGCTATAAACAAGGAGCTTCGCCGAGGCGGTCAGGTCTACTATATCCACAACCGAATCGAAACGATAGAAGCCTGCGCGGATAAGCTTGCGCAGCAGCTCCCCGATGCACGAATTGGCATTGCCCACGGTGCGCTGAATGAAGAACAGCTTTCCGATATCTGGCAGCAGCTTCTTGAACACGAAATCGACATTCTCGTCTGCACAACGCTTATCGAAACGGGCGTTGACGTTCCGAACGTAAACACGCTCATCATCGAAGATGCCGACAGACTCGGACTTTCACAGCTTTATCAGCTCCGCGGACGTGTAGGACGTTCGAGCAGACGTGCTTTCGCATATTTCACTTTCCGCAAGGGAAAAGTTCTCACCGAAATTGCCGCCAAGCGACTTGACGCTATCCGTGAATTCACGCAATTCGGCAGCGGTTTCCGCATCGCAATGCGCGACCTTGAGATCAGAGGTGCAGGCTCTATCCTCGGCGGAAAACAGCACGGTCACATGGAAGCTGTCGGCTACGATATGTATATCCAGCTTCTCAACGAAGCCATTGCCGAATCCAAGGGCGAACTTCCGCCGCAGCGCCCGGGCGAGTGCGTTGTTGATGTCCGTCTTGACGCGCATATCCCCGAAACCTATATCGAGAGCCTTTCCGCACGTCTTGACATCTACCGCAAGATAGCACGTTTGCAGACGAATGAGGACAGCCTTGAACTTATCGATGAGCTTATCGACCGCTTCGGCGACCCACCGCGTTCCGTTCAGGGTCTTATCACGGTCGCACTTCTGCGAAACAAGGCGAGCTCAATGGGCATCACCGAAATTCGCTGCCGAAACGATATGCTTTATTTCTATATCAATTCCGCCTCGCTCGAACAAATTCAGGCAGTCGTTGCCGAATACAAGGGCAAAGTTACCGTCAACGGCTCAGAAAAGCCTTTCATTGCAGTAAAGCTGAAACCGAGCGACAAGCAGCTTGACGTTATGGAAACCGTTGTTGACCTTATCTATAAGAACTCCGACAAGAAAGACACCGCCGACAAAAAGGACTGATAAAATGAGATTGATGCACCTCTCCGACCTTCACATCGGCAAGCGGCTGAACGAATTCTCCCTGCTTGACGACCAGAGCTATATCCTTGATGAGATTCTCCGCATTGCAGAAGAGCAAAAGCCCGATGCTGTCGCTATCGCAGGCGATATTTACGATAAATCAACGCCGTCAGCCGAAGCTGTCGCGCTTTTTGACAGCTTTATCTCGCGCCTTGCAAAGCTTTTGACTCCCGTTTTCGTTATCAGCGGAAACCACGACAGCGCCGAACGCATAGCTTTCGGTTCAAGCCTTATGCAAACCGCAGGCGTGTATCTTTCCCCTGTTTATAATGGAGAAAGTGCGCCCGTAAAGGTCGAAGACGAATTCGGCAGCGTGAACGTCTATATGCTGCCTTTCATACGCCCGTCCGATGTGCGCCGCCGGTTCCCCGATGATGATACCGAAAGCTTCGACAGCGCGTTCAAAGCCGCAGTTTCGCACCTTAATGTTAATGAAAATGAGCGAAATATTATCATCGCGCACCAGTTCATAACGGGCGCAGCCGCAGGCGGCTCGGAGAGCGTTTCGGTCGGCGGTCTTGACAATATCTCGGTGGAAGTCTTTGCGCCGTTCGATTACGCCGCCCTCGGACACATTCATCATCGGCAAAACATCACTTCCGAAAAAGTCCGCTACTGCGGAACGCCGCTCAAATACAGCTTTTCCGAGGTCAACGATGAAAAGACCGTAACCATTGCGAACATCGGCAAAAAAGGCGAGCTTTCCATAGAAGAAGTTCCGCTCCGCCCGATTCGCGACCTCAGAGAGATAAAAGGGACATATCTTGAAATTACGGATAGGAATTTTTACGATAAATTCAACCGTGAGGACTATATCCACGTCACCCTCACGGACGAAAACGACATTCCCGAGGCGATAGGACGGCTTCGCGCGGTCTATCCGAACATTATGAAGCTTGATTATGACAACACCCGAACGAGGGAAAACCGCATTGTCGGTGATCTCGCCGACGAAGTTCAGCGCTCCCCTGCCGAACTTTTCGCCGAATTCTATCAGACCTGCAACAACTCCGAGCTTTCGGAAGAACAGAAAGATTATATTGACGGCGTAATAAAGGAAATTTGGAGTTAAATGCGGAATTAATTTAATGCGTAATTCGTAATGCGTAATGCGTAATTTTTTTGTTAGTTTACAATGAAAATTGTAGGGGCGGATTCTATATCCGCCCGTTAGCAACACGCTAATTATGACAGAATTTCTGTAGGGTATGGGTTGCCGTCCCGTGTTGCAAGGCGTTTATATAATAAACAAACAAACCTGTTTTCATCGAAATTGTTTCTTTGAAAACAGGTTTGTTTTTGTTATTATCACAGCGTTTCAGTGCACCAAAAAAGATATCGGCACGATTTGTGACGTAAACACGTCACTTGCAATTTCTGTAGTCGTCTTGACGGATCGTCGGGCGGATATGGAATCCGCCCCTACGAAATTCATTACAACCCAACAGCGCAAAATAATTACGCATTACAAATTAAATTATTTCCGCATTTAATCAGTTCCCCATATAATAAAAGAGCCTGTTTGCGTGAAACAGGCTCTTTTTGAACATTAAGAACTAAACTTACTTGAGTTCAGCGAAGTACTTGATTGTTCTAACCATCTGAGATGTGTAGGAGTTCTCGTTATCGTACCAAGAAACTACCTGTACTTCAAAGAGGTCATCAGCGATCTTAGCTACCATTGTCTGTGTAGCATCGAAGAGAGAACCGTATCTCATACCGATAACGTCGGAAGAAACGATCTGATCCTCGTTGTAGCCGAAGGACTCGGAAGCAGCAGCCTTCATAGCAGCGTTGATGCCTTCCTTAGTAACGTCTGCGCCCTTAACAACAGCTGTAAGGATTGTTGTAGAACCTGTAGGAACAGGAACACGCTGTGCAGAACCGATGAGCTTGCCGTTGAGCTCAGGAATTACAAGACCGATTGCCTTTGCAGCACCTGTGGAGTTAGGAACGATGTTAGCAGCACCGGCTCTTGCTCTTCTGAGGTCACCCTTTCTGTGAGGACCGTCGAGGATCATCTGGTCGCCTGTGTAAGCGTGGATTGTGCTCATGATACCGGACTGGATAGGAGCATAATCGTTAAGAGCCTTAGCCATAGGAGCGAGGCAGTTTGTTGTGCAGGATGCAGCAGAGATGATCTTGTCATCAGCTGTAAGAGTCTTTTCATTTACAGAGTAAACGATTGTCTTAAGGTCGTTGCCTGCAGGAGCGGAGATAACAACCTTCTTAGCACCAGCATCGATGTGAGCCTGGGACTTGTCCTTAGAGCAGTAGAAACCTGTGCACTCGAGAACAACGTCAACGCCGATCTCACCCCAAGGAAGATCCTTAGCGTCCTTTTCAGCATAGATCTTAAGTGTCTTGCCGTCAACTGTGATTGTGCCTGCTTCATCATCAGCGGAAACAGTGTGCTTGTTTTCACCGATCTTGCCGCAGTAACCGCCCTGAGCAGTATCGTACTTGAGGAGCTGAGCGAGCATAGAAGGCTTTGTGAGGTCGTTGATAGCAACTACATCATAACCCTCTGCACCGAACATCTGTCTGAATGCGAGACGACCGATACGACCGAAACCATTGATTGCAACTTTAACTGACATAATAAATTTTCCTCCTAAAAAGAAATTTAATATACGGCTTTGGAAAATATCCTTCAAAAAGATATCCCTAAGCTTTATAAATCTATTTTACCTTATTTTTTCGATTTTGGCAATACCTTTTGACAAAAAAATAACATTTTTCAGAAACTTTTTTCAAAACGCCGCAAAAGCTTTGACAGGTTGGTTCAAAATGACCGAAAGGGAGCGGGCAATGTGACTATTTTGTGCCAATAAGACGAAATTATGATTAAATTTTCAAAAAAGCAATGCAGAAAACGAAATACTGTGGTATAATAGTAGTGCAATTTTTTATGAAGGGATCACTGCTTTATGGATAGTGCCGTTCTTCTTGCCCTGCGTGAATTTTATGAACGCTCCGAGATACCAACTGCGATAGTTTCCGATGGCGTAAAGTTTGAAAACAGCCGTTATGCCGAACTTTTTGACGGAAAAGGCGTATCAAAGGACGCTTTTGCCGAAAAAGTGATGAAAAAAGGCTGCGGATATGAGCTTATCGGCGATATGATCGTGAGCGTGAATGTTATAACCTATGACGGCGTTTCGGTCATCGAAGTTTTCGATAAAAGTCCCGTCGAAGCGGCTATGCGAAGCCCCGGCGTTAACAGATACCTTGTCTGCTTTTTCTCGCGCCTGAGAAGCTGCGTTTACAGCATCTCGATGATATCGGAAAAACTTCTCGAAAAGCTTGCCGACTGTGCCGAAAAATATGACGGCATCGAGCAGACTTTCAGCAGCATAAACAGCAGCCTGCGCGATATAATATCCTTTATCCTCGACCCTGAGCAGATGATATTCCTTATGGACGATAACTGCACGGAAAGCGTTGTCAGCATTAGCGATACGATGACGGAGCTTGCACGGCAGTTTGGAGAATACCGAACCGACATTTCGGTCAAAACGGATATCTGCAAAGGTGCGGCGGCAAAGCTCAATAAGGGTTCGTTCTGTGTGCTCGTTTCCGATATAACACAGAGGCTTTGCAGCAGCGAATACATACCGAACGAGGTAGAATTTTCCGTAAAAGAAGATGAAAGCGGCGTTAAAGTCCGCATTTCCGCCGATACTTCGGAGAAGCACTTATCCGAGCTCGCAGAGGCAGGCGAAAAGAGCTTTTCGGAGGGATTTTTCTTCGATTATATCTCCGACCTTTTCTGCAAAAGATTCGGCGCTTCGCTCGAAAAAACGGGTGAAAACGCATACGAACTGGTTCTGCCCAAGCTTGCGGACGGTGAGTTCGTTTTATCCGCGGCGCAGAAATTCGATGAGGGAAAACAGCTTTTCTCGCCAATGGAAGTAAGATTTGCCGACAGGAGAGTTTATATTCCTGCCTGCTCATAAAATACAAGGGAGAATTTTTGATATGAAAAATACAAGAACGATGAAGATCATCGCAGCGCTCGCTGCTTTGTGTATGACAGCGGCAATGTTCGGCGGCTGCTCAAAGAATAAGACCGATACTTCCGATACAACAGTAAGCGCTTCCGATGAAAGCGGCGCCGACACTTCGGCAGCTGCCACACAGCGTCCCGTTGCCGAGGGTGATATTTACGCCATAAACAAATTCAAGGTAAAGGATCTTCCCGAGAACTATGTTATGGCACAGAAGTCCCAGGAAGACTTCGACCAACATTTCCGCTATATAATCGACGACGGTCAGGCTCAAATGGCGGTTTATGCAGCAAACTATGCCGAAGATTACGGCCCGATCGATGATTTTATCGGACGTATCCGTTTTTCAATGACATTCAACAATGTTATGTACAAGTGCGATACTGAGTTCACCGATAATCAGGATATAACTGTTGCAGGTTTCAATGGAAAATGGTGCGATTACACGATCACGCAGAATGTCTTTGAAACCGACGAAAACGGCGATACCTACAAGGACGAGGACGGAAACGACATCAAGACCCCTGTTGCATGGTACACGGGCAGACTTTACTGCTTCTACTCCGACAATGACGCTTTCTATTTCACCGTTGAATCCACCAAGGATTACTGGGACAATGTTGTCGGCGATTTTGAAACGAAGATACTCCCCAACATCTTTATAGACGAAAATGCGGAGAATGACCCCGTTGAAGAAACAGATGAAACTTCATCAGAAACAGCCGTTGTTTCCTCCGAA
Source organism: uncultured Ruminococcus sp. (assembly GCA_937926145.1). Classification (GTDB taxonomy): domain Bacteria; phylum Bacillota; class Clostridia; order Oscillospirales; family Ruminococcaceae; genus UMGS363. The sequence continues at coordinate 23,278 of CALANW010000004.1, forward strand.
ACAGAGGAAGCTCCCGCTGAAACGGAAGAAACATCTTCTGCCGAATAAACGGACGGAAAATCGTGAAAAATAACGGTTGCATCTGCAATAAATTTGTGGTATAATCATATAATATAATAAGGTTCAAAAGCATATCGGTCAGAGTAGCTTTTGCTCGGGATACAGAGAACGTCGGGGTGGTGTAACGGCGGCGAAGAGCGTTAGTGAAGTGCGGCCGCCGGCTCGGACGGGGAAAATTTCACGCTGAAAGCGTGAAATCAAAGTATCCGCCTGCGTATCATCTGCGTTAAAGATATGAAAAGACAGTCCATTCGGACTAATTGAAGTGGAACCGTGGTCAACAGCCGCCTTCAGGAACGAAAAATTCGCTCTTGAAGGCGCTTTTATTTAATTCGGAATTAGGAATTCGGAATGCGGAATTATTTTTGTTTTGTATATTTGTTACGAAAGCCTGAATTCTGAATTCATAGTTCTGCATTGCATTTTGCCCAATATGATTTTGCCGTAATTACTGCAAAACCGTAGGGGCGGATCCCGTATCCGCCCGTTTTCAAACGCTGTTTTTTCTTCAAAAATCTTATATATACAAATTTAATATTTCATTATTTTAAAGCGGAATGTATCCCTATTTATCTGACGATTGAACAAACCAAATTCGTGAAAATAATTATATTAAACATAAAACACGCGCAGCGCAACAAAGCGTGGCGCGAACTGCCCACGGGGGCTTCCCCGTAAAGGAGATGTGTTGTGATAATTAATTTTGAATATCTTAAAAAGCAGTTTAACGAAGAAATCGAATCTGTAAAGCGGCGTGACCCTGCCGCAAGAAGCACACTCGAGATAGTTCTCACCTACTCGGGACTTCACGCTATTCTCGCGTACAGAGTTGCACACAAGCTTTACGAAAAGAAGCTTTATCTTGCCGCACGAATAATCTCCCAGACTGCACGATTTTTCACGGGAATAGAAATTCACCCGGGCGCAAAGATCGGCAAGGGATTTTTCATTGACCACGGCTCGGGCGTTGTCATCGGCGAAACGACCGAGATCGGCGACAACTGCCTTGTTTATCAGGGCGTAACGCTTGGCGGTACTGGCAAAGACAAGGGCAAGCGTCACCCTACCCTCGGCAACAACGTTATGGTCGGCGCAGGCGCAAGAGTTCTCGGACCTTTCAAGGTCGGCGACAATGTCAAGATAGCCGCAAACGCAGTCGTTCTCGAAACGATCCCGCCGAACTGCACAGCGGTCGGCGTACCTGCACGGATAGTCCGCAGGAACGGCGAAAGGGTGCAGAACTGCGACCTCGATCAGGTGCATATCCCCGACCCCGTTTCGCTCGAACTTTGCAGACAGCTTGCAAGGATAGAGAGCCTTGAAAAGAAAGTCAACAAGCTTGAAATAAGCGAGCTTGGAAAGAAGTACAACACCAATCAGAAAGGAACAAACGAAGATGAAAATATATAACTCACTCACAAGAACCAAGGAAGACTTTATCCCAAGAGAAGCGGGCAAGGTTTCAATGTACACCTGCGGCCCTACGGTCTACCACTACGCTCATATCGGAAACCTCCGCAGCTATATCATGGAGGACGTCCTCGAAAAGTATCTCCGCTTCACGGGACTTGACGTTAAAAGAGTAATGAACATCACCGATGTCGGACACCTCACAAGCGACGGCGACACGGGCGATGACAAGATGCTCAAAGGCGCAAAGCGTGAGCATAAAACCGTTATGGAAATTGCAAAGTTTTACACTGACGCTTTCTTTGCAGACTGCGCAAAGCTCAACATCAAGACCCCTGACGTTGTTCAGCCTGCAACTGGTTGTATCGATGAGTTCATCAAGGTAATTTCTTCGCTTATCGAGAAAGGCTATGCTTACGAAGCCGGTGGAAACATCTACTTCGACACATCAAAGCTCAAGCAGTATTACGTTTTCAACGATTTCAAGGAAGAAGATCTTGCTGTCGGCGTAAGAGAGGGCGTTGAGGAGGACTCCAACAAGCGCAACAAGGCTGACTTCGTGCTTTGGTTCACAAAGTCCAAATTTGACGATCAGGAACTCAAATGGGACAGCCCGTGGGGAGTTGGCTACCCCGGCTGGCATATCGAATGTTCCTGCATAAGCATGAAATATCTCGGCGAATACCTCGATATCCATTGCGGCGGCATCGACAACGCTTTCCCACACCACACGAACGAGATCGCACAGAGCGAATCCTACCTCGGACATAAGTGGTGCAACTACTGGTTCCACGTTCACCACCTCAACACCAACAGCGGCAAGATGTCGAAGTCCTCGGGCGAGTTCCTCACCGTTTCGCTCCTCGAAGAAAAGGGCTACGATCCGCTCGTTTACCGTTTCTTCTGCCTGCTTTCGCACTATAGAAAGTCGCTCGTTTTCTCGTATGAGAACCTCGACAACGCCGCAGTTTCCTACAACAAGATGATCGCAAAGATCGCCGCACTTTTAAAGGAAAACGGCGGAGAAATCGACAAGGAAGCTTATGACAAGCTTATGAAGAACTTCACCGACGCGCTCGACAACGACCTGAACACAGCTCAGGCTATCACAGCCGTTTATGACGTTCTCCGTGACGGCACAAACGCCGCAACAAAGCTTGCACTTATCAAGGAATTCGACAAGGTGCTTTCTATCGGACTTATCGCAAACGCAGAAAAGCTCAACAAAGCCGCAGAAAATGCCGATGATGACCTCCCCGAAGAGGTAAAGAAACTTGCCGAGGAGAGAAAGGCAGCACGAAAGGAAAAGAACTTCGCCCTCGCCGACGAGCTCCGCGACAAGATAACCGCACTCGGATATGTTGTTGAGGAAACACGTCAGGGAACGAAGATAACGAAAAAATAATGCGTAATTCGTAATTCGTAATGCGTAATTATTTTTGTTTCGCAAAATGTTTGAATTTCGTAGGGGCGGATTCTATATCCGCCCGCTGCATATTTCGTTTTAACTCATAAAATTTTTGAATTTCTATTAACGCAGGGCGCATTTAATACACAACAACAGTAATACTAAACACCAATAAAACTATAGACAAAAAAATCTGCGCAAAATCCATATATCAGAGTTTTTGCTTGATTTTTTGTATAGTTTTTAATTGGTGTTTAGTATAACATAAAACAGACGTAATTAGGGGTAAAAATATGAAGGACAAAACAAAAACGATCATATTCATAGCCGTAATTCTTATAATAGTTTTATCTGTATGCGGTGAAAAGTATTACTATAGTCACAAGCATGACAAAGATATAGCCTTTGCCAAAGCCGAGGCGGAAGATCATATTGCCGAAAAATACGGCTTTGAGGATATCAGTCTTGAACGGGACGAGGTTTACCCGACTTATTTTACGGATAATAATAACTTCAGTGCAGCTTTTTCGGCAAACTGCGGCGGTGAAGAATTCAGCGTTGTTTTTTTCAAGGAGAACGGCAAGGCGGAATGTTTTGACAATTATCAGCAGGAAGAAATAAGAGCCGCCTTGGAAAAATATTTTTGTGAAAAATTCCCGAACGGGAGCATTGTTTCGATGTATTTTAAAGGCAAAGGCGTACCTTATGTCGGCTTTATGTATAAGGACGTTTTCTTTGACGGTGAAAACATAACTGAAATTTTATCCAAATGCCAAGGCAAGCTTGAAATGGCGTTCTATGACACGGAATTTTCGCAGTCGGATATAGAAAAGATCATTCCGAAGGACAGCCGTTTGGAGGCAGAGTCCGCTTCATTTGATACAAAAGAGCTTTGTGATGTGTGCGTAAACGAAGCAACGGATCATAGCTATAGTGAGCATTTTTATCTTATACTTGAAAAGTATGCTCCGCATCTGACGGACTATATTTATATTAAAAATGATGGTGTAAACGGCTTTAATGTTGATATAATGGAAAATGATGAGTTCCTGTACGCTTATTTTCCCGTTGAGCCGAGAAAGCTTGCAACAAGGACGGATATAACCGCCGAGCCTGTCAAAACGGGCAAGGTCACGGAGATATTCACTCGGCACGGCGAGGAGAATTATCTCGGCAAGCAGCTTTCGGGCGAGTATTATTTCGACAGCCTCTACGGTGATGTGTGGATATATTATCCGCTTGAAAAGCTGGACGGCTATGATATAGAAAACGTCGGACTTGCGTGGTTCAGCGCAGGCGGAATGTCTGACAACCACAATATTGAAAAGGCTCGGGTATGCGGTGACTACGCCGTGTTCAATATGCCGTACGGCGAGGACTGTTTCAGGCTGGTTTATTCGGAGAATTTAGCGGAATACGAGCCGACCGACTAAACTGTATAGAATATACGAATTTGCTCGGGGCATATTATGCAATATAAACATAAATTGTGAAAAGCCCTTGCATTTTCGGAAACTTTGTGATACAATAAAATAAATAATTATGTAATCAAGCAACGTTTTATGAAAAAGGAAGGTCATATATGAGCATTTGGGAAATCATCTGCGGCGTTATTATGCTTATCGCCTGCATTATCCTTATCATTTTATCAATTCTTCAGCCGCCAAAGCAGCAGAATATGAGTTCGGCTTTATCTGGCTCATCATCAAACTTCTTTGACAAGACCGGCGGTGCTACAAGAGAGCAGGCTTTGAGCCAGCTCACCAAGGTCGTTGTTATCGTATTGTTTGTTATGACGCTTATCGTAAACATCATCGGCATTGTTGCGGGCAAGTAAGTGCTCTGCGGTCGGTATGTTTGTGAAAAATTGACCGATAATGTCCTGTGTTTGCTTCGTTCAGACACAGGACTTTTGTTTTAATTCGTAATGCGTAATTATTTAATTCGGAATTATTTGTGTTCAAAATTTATTTCGCTGTTATTTTATTAATGTAAAAAATATAATGCCTTGCGGCACGGGACGGGAAACCCGCCCCCTACGGAATTATGGCGTTTTAACGAGTTAAAAATAATTACGCATTACGCATTACGAATTACGCATTTAAATGTGGGGAGTATGATTATGGCAGCAGCTTTTGAAATTTACAAAACACGAATAAAAGAAATATTGAAGCAGAGCGGCAAAAAAAGCGTTCCGTTCAAGGTGCTTTACAACAAATGCAAGGGCAAGAGCCAGAAGCTGCCCGAGTTTAAGCGCGCTTTGACCGAGCTTATACGGAGCGGCGACGTTCTCGAAACAAAGGCAGGCTTCAAGCTTTCCGCAGGCAGCGGACTTTTCCGTGCGGAGGTCGTTCGCATCAACAAGAATTTCGGCTTTATCCGCAAGGACGACGGAAGCGAAGTTTTCGTTCCGGGCAAATTCTTCCTCGGTGCAATGCCGGGAGATATCGTTCTCGCTCGACTTATCCCTAAGAAGAACGAGGACAGAGAAATTCCCGACGGCGAAGTTGTCGAAGTCGTTGAGGAGAATTTCCGCGAGTTTACCGGCACGGCTCAGTGCGAAAGCGGCACTTGGTATGTTTACACCGACAACAAGCTCAAAGACCCGATAATGGTCACGGACTGCGCGGTTTCCGTCCACAACGGCGACAAGGTTCTTGCCGAGCTTACACACCGCGGAACTCGCCACGCCGACCACAGAGCGAAGATAACCGCAGTTTTCGGCTGCTCCGATCAAGCGGCTGTATGCGCAGAAGCACTTCTCTACATCAACGGCATCGAAGTCGAATTTCCGAACGCTGTCCTTGACGAGGCTCGCTACGCCGAGCATAAGGGCATACCGACCGACGAGATAAGCCGCAGACTTGACCTGCGCGATGAGATAATATTCACGATAGACGGCGCTGACACAAAGGATATCGATGATGCAGTTTCAGTCAAAAAGCTTTCGGACGGCTGGGAGCTTGGCGTTCATATCGCGGACGTTTCGTTCTATGTAAAGCCAAACTCCGAGTTGGACAAGGACGCATTTCAGCGCGGCACTTCGATATATTATGCCGACAAGGTAGTCCCGATGCTCCCGAAAGAGCTCTCCAACGGGATATGTTCGCTCAATCCACAGGAGGACAGGCTTGCTTTTTCCTGCCTGATGAAGCTTGACGAGGGCGGAAAGCTTGTGAAGTACAAGTTCAGCAAGTCGGTGATCCGTTCGCGCGTCAAGGGCGTTTACTCCGAAATAAATAAAATTCTCGCCGCAAAGGAAAACGGCACGGAAATTCCTGCCGATATCGCGGAAAAATATAGCGGCTTGACCGATACCATAATGCTTATGGAAGAGCTGGCTTCTATCCTCACCGCGAACAAGATAGGCAGAGGTGCGCCGCAGCTTGAAACGAGCGAATGTAAGCTTATTCTTGACGAAAACGAAGTCTGCATCGATGTTCTCCCGAGAGAGCGCGGCAAGAGTGAGCTTATCATCGAGGAATTTATGCTTATGGCAAACACGGCGGCGGCAAAAACCGCGCGTGAGCACAATATTCCATTTGTTTACCGTGTGCACGAAGACCCGTCACCCGAAAAGATAGATGATCTGCTTGACACGGCGGCACTGATGAACATAAAAGTTCCGCACTTCACCGAGATAAAGGCAAAACACCTCTCAGAGATACTCGAACAGGTCAAGGACAGCACCCTTGCGCCCGTTATAAACAATCTCGTGCTTCGCTCAATGGCGAAAGCGAAGTATTCCGACAAGCCGCTCGGTCATTTCGGACTTGTGCTGAAAGATTACGCGCACTTCACCTCGCCGATAAGACGTTACCCCGACCTTGCGATACATCGTATCCTCACCGACCTTTGCTACAATAAGCAGAGCGAAGAATATATGACCAAGCGTTACGCAGGCTTTGCGCACGACGCTTCGGAGCAGTCCTCCGCCTGCGAACTTACCGCGATGAGAATAGAGCGCGAGTGCGACGACTGCTATGTTGCGGAGTATATGCGCTCGCACCTTGGCGAAGAATTCGAGGGAATAATCAGCTCCGTGACGGAATTCGGCTTCTTTGTCGAGCTGCCAAACACTGTCGAGGGACTTGTTTCGATAGACAGCCTTAAAGACGGAAACTATGAATTCAACGGAAAGTTCACGATAACGAACAGCGGCAAGCCTGCCTACTCGGTCGGTGACAGAGTAAAGGTAATATGCTCCGCCGCGAACGTTCCAACGGGTAAAGTTGATTTTACTTTAGCTGAATAATACAAACCGCCCCGAAATGGTCTTGTCATTTCGGGGCGGTTTTAAACCTTGTGATTATACTATGTGTATAATTATACTTGTATATTACGAAACTACATCAAAATTTCATCAATACTGCGCCTACCATAAAGAAAACGAAGAATACTTATTTGCTCAGTATTTTCGTCGATCGAGTAAAACAAAAGGTAATTGTTCACAATTGCATAATGATATCCCTTTTGTGCAAGGCTTTCGTTGCGGCATTTCGGGTAAAGAAACGGATCATCATTAATATTTGAGATGATTTTTTCGGTTTTATTCAATAGATTTTGAGCAGAAAGCGGATTGTACAGCTTGTTTGAAATATAATCAAGGGTTTCATCAAGGTCATTTTCAAAACTCGGCGCAACTACAAGTTTATATGCCATATTTATCCCTCAGCCTGTCAAAAACTTCATCGGAGGAAGAATAATTACCCGATTTGATCTCATTTTCTGCCTCTTTGAGCTTTTGATAAAGGTCTTCCTTGTTTTTCACGATTATGCGCTCGGGCGTAGGAACTTTCACCTCAAAAGGAATACCTCCCGTGAGGTTCACCTGACATAAAAACATATTCACAGCCTCGGAAATGGATATACCGAGCATAGCGAGGGTCTCCTCGGCATTCGCTTTGACGTTTTCATTTACACGGATATGGAGAGTTTCGGTTTTTGCCATAATATCACGACCTTTTCATTAGTTTGTGATTACATTGTATCACATATAATACGCAAAGTCAATGCTTATTAATGCATGATGCGTAAATTTTGTTATGAAAATCTTACATTTCTCATAAACTGTCCGGCATTTGGGGACATACAAAAGCAGACCTGTTTTCATGGAAGTATTCCGATGAAAACAGGTCTGTTTGTATTATAACGCTTTGCGCCGCGTAACAAAAATACAGAGCAAAATAATTACACGTTACACATTAAATTAATTCCGAATTAGAAAGCGTTTACGCTTTCTTAGCGCCTTCCCAGTCCTTGAGGAATCTCTCGATACCGTTGTCTGTAAGTGGGTGCTTAACCATCTGACGGATAACGTTTGCGGGAACTGTTGCGATATCGCAGCCAAGTCTTGCACAGGTTGTAACGTGGATAGGATTTCTGATAGAAGCTGCGATGATCTCGGTCTTGATGCCCTGAGCACGGAAGATGTCAACGATCTCTTCGATGAGGTTCATACCTTCCATACCGATATCGTCAAGTCTGCCGAGGAATGGGGAAACGTATGTAGCGCCTGCATTTGCTGCGAGCATAGCCTGAGCTGCGGAGAAAACGAGTGTTACGTTTGTCTTGATGCCCTTGGAGGTAAGGATCTTACAAGCCTTGAGTCCCTCTTCGCACATTGGGAGCTTGATTACGATGTTCTTGTGGATAGCTGCGAGAGGAAGAGCCTCTTCTACCATCTTGTCAGCTTCGAGAGAGATAACTTCTGCGGAGATAGGTCCGTCAACGATTGTCGTGATCTCCTTTACAACTTCCTCAAAAACTCTGCCTTCCTTTGCGATAAGGGAGGGGTTAGTTGTAACGCCGCAGATAACTCCGAGGTCGTTTGCCCATCTGATGTCGTTTACATTAGCGGTATCGATAAAAAGTTTCATAGTATATTTTCCTTTCTTTTAAGGAGATACCGTCAGCTTTCCTTCCTGCCTGCGGTCACAAAGCTTTCAAAGAGCGAATTGTACCGAAGATTCCCCTCGGGAATACGGACATATCCTGCCCTCATCGAAACCTCGAACTCTCTGCCGTCCGAGCTGACTGTACCACCGTTTAAGCTTAAAATTTTCTCTGCGGCGTTCTGTGCGTCCCTGATATCGGAAAAGTCCGTTATCAGCACAAATTCGTCGCCGCCGATCCTTATCGGGAGCATATCCTCCCCCGAATTTTCGTCAATTCTGCGCAGGCACTCCGCAATGGCGATATCCCCTGCGGCTCTGCCGTAAACATCATTTATGTACATCAGATGCACCATATCGAAGCAAATGGCATATTTTCCGCTGCGCTGTTTTATAAAATCGTAAAGGTGCGAAACATCGAACTTTCTCTTGCTGGTCATAACAATATTCCCCTTTTCATCATATATCTGCACATACTCGTCAAGCTTGGGGAAAATTTCGGAAAAGCGCCGTTTTCTGCGAAATTCGGACGGCGTTACGCCCCAGAGCCGCATAAACGCACGGGTAAAGACCTCGTGTGAATTATAGCCGTATTTAAGGGCAATTTCAAGTATCGGACTTTCGCTTTTGAGCAGCTCTTTTGCCGCCGCAGTCAGCTTCCGCCTTGAAATATAGTCGCTCACGCCAATATGAAACGTATGGCGGAACATTTTCTGAACGCTCGACAGCGAATAGCCGCACCGCTTGGCGCAAAGCTCCGCCGTGATGTCCTCCGTTAAATTTTCCTCGATAAATTCAAGTATGGCAGACAGTTTTTCAAAATTGTCCATAGGTTTTCCTCGATAACGTTATCTGTAAAAGCTTTCACTATTAATATAATAACATTACTCGGAGAAAAATTCTTGATGATTTGGGGAAATCTGCAATTAAAGTTCTGCGAGTTCTGCAAGCTCGTTCTTTACTGCGGGATAAATTTTATCATAAAGAGCGAAATACTTGTCATAAACCTCGGAGTTCTCCTTGATAGGCTGCTGAACCTTGTCAACGCCGACAATAGCCTTGCAAGCCTCGGGAACTGTCTTGTATATGCCTGCGCCGACCATTGTGAGAATTGCAACGCCGAGAGCAGGGCCTTCGGACGAAGATGCCGTCTTAACGGGACACTTATAAAGGTCTGCGAGCATCTGCCGCCAGATAGGTGACTTACCGCCGCCGCCGCAAGCCATCATATCGGAAACGTTTATGCCCATTTCCTTGCAAATTTCAACGCAGTCACGGAGCGAGTAGGAAACGCCCTCCATTACTGCACGCATCATATCACGCTTTGTGTGCATTGCGGAAAGTCCGAAGAACATTCCTCTTGCATTCGGGTCAAGGTGAGGTGTTCTTTCGCCCATAAGATACGGGAGATAGATAAGGCGGTTCGAGCCGACGGGAACATTTTCAACTTCCTTGTTCATAAGAACATATTCGTCAACGCCCATTCCCTTTGCCGTGTCCTTTTCAGCCTGACAGAAGTTATCTCTGAACCATTTGAGGGAAAGACCTGCGCCCTGTGTAACGCCCATAATGTGCCAGCAGTTCGGAACGGCTGCACAGCAGGTATGTACTCTGCCCTTTGGGTCAATGGAAATGCTCGAAGTATGAGCGAAAACAACGCCGCTCGTACCGATAGTTGTAAAAGCCTTTCCGTCCTCAACAACGCCCGTGCCTACTGCGGCAGCGGCATTGTCGCCTGCACCGCCGACAACAATAGTACCCTCTTTAAGTCCCGTGAGAGCGGCAGCTTCGGCAGTAATTTTGCCCGTAACTTCGCAGGATTCGTAAACCTTTGCGAGCATAGACATATCAATATCGAGCTTTTCGCAAATTTCCTTGCTCCAGCAGCGGTTTGGAACATCGAGAAGCTGCATACCCGAAGCATCGGAAACTTCAGTTGCGAATTCGCCCGTGAGTTTGTATCTGATATAATCCTTAGGAAGAAGAATGTGGCGGCACTTCTTGTAATTCTCAGGTTCGTTGTTTCTTACCCAAAGAATTTTTGCAGCCGTCCAGCCTGTGAGTGCAGGGTTGGCGGTGATCTCGATAAGCTTTTCTCTGCCTATCTTCTCGTTCATCTCGTCAACTTCCTTGGCTGTACGCTGGTCGCACCATATAATGGAACGGCGGATAACGTTTCCGTTCTCATCGAGCATAACAAGACCGTGCATCTGTCCCGAAAGACCAACGCCGACGATATCCTCGCTCTTTACTCCGCTCGTTTCAACAACAGCCTTAGCCGTGCCGACAGCAGCGTTGTACCAGTCCTCGGGGTCCTGCTCTGCATAGCCGTTCTTCGGCTGATACATAGGATATTCGATCGTTTTGGAAGCAACAACTGTACCCTTTTCATCGAAAAGAACGGTTTTAGTGCCGCTTGTTCCAAGGTCGATACCGATTACATATTTCATTGGATCTATCCTTTCGTATTTAGTAAACAACACACGCCCCTGCGTCTGAACAGCAGGGGCGTATTTGACGCGAATTAAAGATCAAAAAGTACGTTGTTAACGATAGCTTCGAGCATTTCCTGTCTGCCGCTGGAGAGGGAGTCGGTAACTTCACCCTTTTCAAGAGCATACTTTTCAAGATCAGCCATGCCGACCTTGCCTGCGATGATGTCAGCGCCGATGCCTGTGTTCCATGATGCATAGCGGTCATCAACGAACTTGTCAATTCTGCCGTCAGCGATAAGAGCTCTTGCAGCCTTAAAGCCGAGTGCGAATGTATCCATACCTGCAATGTAGCTGTGGAAGATATCCTCAGGAGTGTAAGAACCTCTTCTTGCCTTTGCATCGAAGTTAAGACCGCCGTTTGTGAAGCCGCCTGCCTTGATAACTTCGTACATGCAGAATGTAGCGTCATAAATATTTGTTGGGAACTGGTCTGTATCCCAGCCGAGGAGCGGATCGCCCTGGTTAGCATCGATAGAACCGAATACACCGTTATCTCTTGCAACACGGAGTTCGTGCTGGAATGTGTGCTGTGCGAGTGTAGCGTGGTTAGCTTCGATGTTCATCTTGAAATCCTTGTCAAGTCCGTACTTGCGGAGGAATCCGAGAACTGTAGCTGTGTCAAAGTCATACTGGTGCTTTGTTGGCTCCTTTGGCTTAGGTTCGATGTAGAAATCGCCCTTGTAGCCGATAGAACGTGCATATTCAACAGCCATCTTCATAAGACGAGCCATATTGTCAAGTTCAAGACCCATATTTGTGTTAAGTAATGTTTCATAGCCTTCTCTGCCGCCCCAGAAAACGTAACCGTTGCCGCCGAGCTTAACTGTAGCGTCGATAGCCTTCTTGATCTGAGCAGCTGCGTAAGCGAAAACGTCAGCGGAAGGAGATGTGCCTGCGCCGTGCATATATCTTGGGTGGTCGAAGCACTTAGCTGTACCCCAGAGGAGCTTCTTGCCGGGGTTCTGCTTCATCTTTTCAGCAGTGTATTCAACGATCTCATCGAACTTAGCGTTTGTTTCAGCGAGTGAACCGTATTCAGGGGAAAGATCACGGTCATGCCAGCAGAAATAGTCAATGGAAAGCTTATCCATGATCTCAAATGCAGCGTCAACCTTAGCCTTTGCTCTTGCAACGCTGTCAGCTTCGCCCCAAGTCTTGTCAGCAGTGCCGCAGCCGAACATATCAGTGCCGTCGCCGCCCATAGTGTGCCACCAGGAAAGTGCAAACTTGAGGTGTTCTCTCATTGGCTTGCCGTCGATGATCTCATCGGGGTTGTAATACTTGAATGCGAGGGGGTTTTTGCTTGCTTTGCCCTCAAAGGGGATCTTGCCGATTTCCTTAAAAAATTCGCTCATTTTTATTTCCTCCCAAAATCTGATTATAAAATTTGGTTTTGCAAATAACTTCATTTGTTACTATATATTTTACATTGTAATCGATTTACTGTCAAGGGGGTTTTGTAAAAATTATATAAAATTTTCGGAATTTTTTTAATGAGAGAATTTTTTATACACTGCTAATTTACAGCGATGCCCTTTTTAGCAGGAACAGATTACTTATTACTAAACAGCATTGAAATACAGCTCAAAATAAAAACAGCCGCTGCTCTGCAAAGCAAAAGCACGGCTGTAATTTCATTTTTCTTTATAATTCGGATTCACAAAACTTTTGATAATCGTATTATTCGAAATACTTATTTTATTTATTTTCAATATAGTATACCTGCTTTGGCGTTGAGTATAGTCCATATTGTTTTTCGGGAAAATAGATTTACAATATACTTCTTTAGGAACATCATCTCTATATTCTTTTTTGATTTTCTCACTGAATATATATGTTATTATCTGATCACTATCTTGTGATTGAATAAGAAAATCCGCTTTTATTTTTGAAACCTTATTAATTCTATAATCGTAACTAAAAACTAATTTTTCATTATCCAACAAATTTTCCAAGTGATTTAACGCTTTAACTCTGCCCTCAATTTTAGAATAAAAATCGCTTTGATAAATTTTTTTACGCAAAAAGCTGTCATTACATATATCAGCAAAAACTTTATCTCTTGATCTTTTTAACTCAGGCATATCTTCTATGTATTGTAAGCCTGCTAAATGATGAAAATCAATATTCCTAAAGATAAGCACAACATTTACTTCTTTTTCCTTTTTACCAAGAAGTATATCATATTTTATATCAAATAGCTTTTTAAAATTTTCTGCTGTTTCCAATAGTAGATCCATATTTATGCAAATCCCGTTATATATTAAAAAAGCCCTGCAAATGCAAGGCTTTTTTAGATATTTTCTTTTGGTGTGAACCTATTCAAGTTGTGGTAAATATCCAACCCTTGTATAGCTCCTCATAACACAGCATCTTGAAACTGCGTTACAGATCATCACTATAAGCAGATACTCAAGTTACCTGCTAACAAACATTTTATTTGTCACTTATATTATATGCGATATTTAAATAAAAGTCAAGAGCAAGTGCAAATTTTAATGGTAATTTTAGCCGTATTCCGCAAATAAATACCTTTATTTCACCGATAGCGTAGCCACAAGCAGTTCGGGCGGATTGAAAAGGCGTATCCTGCCCAGTCCCCTGCTGACCGCCATTCGCTTGTCGCCGAGCCGATAAATTCCCTCGGAATACTTTGGCCTTGGCTTAAGCTCGGGCGAAAAAACTCCGCCGACTATCGGCAGGCGAACCGAGCCGCCGTGGATATGTCCGCCGAACGTTACGTCAGCGCCCCACTCGGCATAGACAGCAAAATCGAGCGGATTATGCGCAAGGAGTATCGTGAAGCCGTCGGGTTTCTTTCCGCAGAGCCGTTCCATTTCATCGAGCGTGAAATGCTCCCAGTTGCGCTTGTACTCCCTCACGCCGCGGTAGAATTTCGCTTCATAGGAAACTCCGCAGAGGTTGAGCTTCTGTCCGTCTTTATATATAGTATATTCGGCATTGTCAAGGCAGACCGCGCCTGCGGCTTTCATCTGCTTCGCCGTTTTGGTAAAAAGCTCGTCCGACATATCGGAAAATTCGTGGTTTCCGTTGACGTAAAAGGTCGGATATTTCTCCGCAAGCGACTTTGTAAGTCCTATGAAGTCCTCACGGTTCACGGCGCTGTGGCTTATCATATCGCCCGTCATAACAACGATATCGGGGTTCTGCTTCTGGATAAGCTCAAACAATTCACAGCCGTTTTCGCCGTATTTTTTATTGTGGAGGTCGGAAAGATGCGCTATCTTTAGACCCTCAAACGCAGGCGGCAGTGTGTTGACGTGAATAGTGAAGCTTCCGACTTCAAGCGCTGACATTTTTCTTATCGCACTCGGGAGGAACTCTCCCACAAGTGCGGATCTGACGATATCTGAACGAATATTCAAGGTATTACCCTCTTTCTGAACAATGCAGAAATCTCTGCAAAAATTTACATAATACTAATTTTGAATCGTTCTATAGACAAAGACGGCAGATAGAATTTCGCAAATCAAGGAAAGCAACCGTAGGCAGGCTCGCGCCTGACAAGGAAGCTTGACGCAGAGTGGTGAAATTATAGCTGTCGTATCTGTCTATAGGTTGATTCAAAATTAGTATAATATGCAAACCGCCGAACACCGCAAAAACACCGACCCTGTCGTTCTGTCGGTATTTCTCCGTTGTTCGGCGGAGTTTTTGTCATAAAAATCTGCCCGCGCCTGCCAACATCAGTTTTACACTGACGTGTCAGTCTGCGATGCCTTTTATGACCTTTCGTGCTTTGTTGACGATGCACTTATCGTTTTCGTAGGTCAGGACTGAGTCTGCACAGCCTGCATCGACCCATTTGATCTCGGCGATCTCCGATTCCTGCCTAACATAATCGAAGTTTTTCGCTTTCGCGATGAAATAAACAACGACCTTTTGTGAATCCTTGCGCGGATTGTATGTGACCGTTTCACGGAAAGTCGGGTCAATGATAACATCTATCCCCGTTTCCTCTTTTATCTCGCGAAGAGCAGTTTCCACCTCGGTCTCGCCGGCTTCGACATGACCTTTCGGGAACGACCAATGGCCGCTGTTGACGTGCTTTATCAGCAGTATCTCAAGGTTGCCGTGATATTTGCGGTAAACTATCGCACCGCATGACTTTTCATGTAGCATGAGCCGTTTTTCCTTTCCGAACAGTCCGACATAATACTAATTTTTAATCAAAGTGTAGACAAAAAATCGGCGCAAAACCCATATAAACCTGTTTTCAACAGCTACGAGCTTTTGCTTGATTTTTTGTACACTTTCAGTTTAAAAATTAGTATAAGAGCCAACTGTTGCAAATTTGTATGTTCTATATAATTATAACACAAAAAGCCGCGTTTGTCTTGCTTTTTTCAAAAAAAATATAAAATTTTAATCACTTTTTTATTCTTTGGTAGTTACTTTCCACAAGATTTTACCAAAATATACAAAAAGCAGCCTGAATAATTGTTCAGGCTGCTTAAAGGAACGCTTTGCTTTGATAAACGTATCTTTAATTTTATTCCGTTTCAGATGTAGAATTTACTTTTTCGGGTTCTTCGGCAGGAGATTCAGCCGCAGTGACCTGCTCCGAACGCTCCGCGAGTTCGGCTTTCATCGCCTTGTATATTTTCACCGTGACAAGAACAAGAACGATATCCGCCGCAAAAAGAAGCAGTTCGGTCATACCGATACTCGTTATAACTTCCCTCTGGTAAAGCGCCGCAGGAACATCGAAAAGCGCGTGAAGCACTATTGCGGCAGGGTAAAGCCAAAGCTTGCCTTTCATTTTTATGCTTGCGAAAACAATAACGGAAAGCGAAGTGTGAAGAACCATCGCAAGTATTCTTTCACCAAGGCTCACAAACGTTGAAACCATATCATAATCTGCGAGCGCGGCTATCTGCAGTTCAGCCGCCCAACGCTGTTCATCGGGAAGCGCACCGAACAGTGCTTCTGTTCCGAGCGCGTTCACTGTCACTGCCGTCACCGCGTAAGATATGAGCGTTATGCCGACAAGAACTATCGCTTCAGCGCCTCCGTGTCCAAGACCGTACATTATCGAAGCACGCGGGTCGTTTTCCTTTTTGCAAAAAAGCTTAAATGCAAGGAAGCGTCCCGTTTCCTCAAAAATCCCTGCGCAGAGCGCACCGTAAAGCGTATAGAAAACTATGCCGCTGTTCTGTATCGTTGACAGCATAAAGTAATGAAGTATCTGCTCCAGCATCAGCGCAAAGACAACGAACGTTGCCGCACCGATGAAGAAATAGCGGAGCTTTACGTCTTTGTTTTTCAGCTTAAAAATTATCAGCGCGGCTATAGGGATAAGTATTGCCAATATTCCTCCCACAAGAAAAGCCGCTATCGTACCCGTTGAAAATGTCATTCTTCCCCGCCCCTATCGTTCTGTTTATTCTTCCTGTTTATACTTATAAGTGCGAAAGTTCCGCCTGCCGCAGCTATCACTATTATTATAGGGATCACGACAGCCGCCGTGTTCTGCGTTCTCGTGAGTTTGAACGCTCTGTTGGGCAGGCTCTTCGATTTGAGCATGATATCTCTGTCCGTCCAGTCGCCCTTTGCTTCGTTGTAAGCCGCACAGCTTATCTTTGTATCGAGCGCATCAACGCGAAAAACATACACGTTCCTGCCGTTTTCGTCCTTGTCGGGATAGACAGTTCCGCTAAGCGAGCCGCTCTCTTCCGCGCGTCGGGCATCTTCTGCCGAGCCGAAATAAAGCGCCGTTACCTCATTCCCTGCAAGCGTCATTCGCGCCGTCATTATTTCTCCCGAAACATTGAGCGTACAGCTTTCGGCATTGAGCTCCGAGTTGCTCACGGCGGCATCTATCTCATAGCTGCCGAATACAAGGTCGGAAGCATAAACGGGTTTGACTTCCCTTTTTGCGAACGCCGAAACCGAACCTATCATAACGAAAGCCGTCAGTGCAAGTATCACCGAAAAAAGCCTTTTCATAATCTTCCCCTCACATATTCAAAATGCGTTTTATTATCGGCAAAGGATCATCGGGAACGGACTGCGAAACACTGTGAATGACCGATTCCATAAAGAACAGCTTTGATACATCGTGCAGAAGCGCCTGATCTCCGCTTTTATCAGCATAAAAAACCGAGTTCACTTCCGTGTCCTTGCAAAGCTTGTAGCAAAAGCTCAAAGCCGTGAAAATTATCAGCGGCGTTGCCCTGTGACCGAACGTTATGTCAGCATAAATGCTCTCACCGTCGCCGAGCGTTTCGATGAGCGCCTCAAAAACACGCTTCTGTTTTTCGGGAGTTTCCTCGCCTGCGATGCGTATTTCCGTAAGGTCATATCTGAAGCCTATCTTCACCGCAAGCTCTTTCAGCTCTGTCATCAGCCGTAGGAAATTTCCGCTCGAAACGGGCGAATTTTCCGATATCAGCAGTGTGATGTTTATAAGCTCATCGCACTGCGCCGTTTGGCTTATCGGAAGAAGGATCGGAAAGCTCGTTTCCATTTCCGCTTCGCCCGAACGGTAAAGGCACTTCTCCGCCTTTTCGGACGGGAGCGCAAAAATATATTTTTTCATTTTGGGTTCTCCGAATCTAAAGGAAATGTTATTTTTTCATATATCTGATAACACTCACTGTTACCGTCAGGATAAACAAAGCGCAGTAAATTACGGTGGCTGCAATAAACACTGTCACCGAAAAAATCTCAAATGCGGAAATAATGGAAACCACCGCATAGATCAGCGTAAGAACAGCCAACGCCATAAGTGTTTTGCCGTTCATACGGGCGATATTCGGGGCAGAGCTTTTCTTTTCTTCCTCCGTCATATCATTGTAGCCTGCGATAAGCTCAACACATTTGCCGTTCAAAAACAAAGCCGCCAAAACAGTCATAATTATACCGAACAATAAAGCTGTGATACCTGTAATTATCATATTCCTGCTCCTTTCCGATCTTTGTGAAACACTGATAAAAAGCCGATCGCCATCGGTCTGATATTGAATTATCTGCTGATTTTATTTTAACATATTATATTCGTGATGTCAAACAAAAAAGCCGCAAAACACAAATAAACGGAACGAATAAAAACAAGACCTTTTCCCCAAGGATAACCAAAGGAAAAAGGTCCGTTCGTTTATTGTATAAATGCCTTTTATTGCGTGGGACAGAAAACTGTCACCTGCAGAAATATTCGGGTAAAACGCCAATTTAAAACGGGCGGATATAGAATCCGCCCCTACGGAAATTAGGTGTTTCGTGACAAATATACGGAGCAAAAATAATTCCGAATTCATTGTTTTATGCTCATTTCCCACAGCTGTTCAAATGTTGTCGGCTTGAA
>CALANW010000005.1 GCA_937926145.1 uncultured Ruminococcus sp.
AAGTGTAATGCTTGATGAAAATCTGTCTGAGTTCCAATACATAATCGATGGAGAGAAATGGAAAATTGTAAAGAAATAAACAACTTCCAATTCTTCGGACATATAAAATGAAGTACCCAATTCCAATAATTACGCATTACGCATTAAGCATTACGCATTAAAAAAAGGGGGCGAAAGCTTGAAAAAAACATTTCATATAAACGAAAAGCGGCTTGCCTCCGTGTTTGACCGCAGGCTTTTTCTTGCGAACATACCCCCGATGAGCCTTATGATAGCTTTGCTCGTTATCGTTATCATCTCCGTGACGGCGGATATGAATATACCAAGCGTAATATATAAGTCGATTTTTTACGGAACGTATTTCTGCATAGCCTACAGCCTTATTGTATGCATCATCACGGGGATTTTTGCCGACATCTCGATAAAAGCACACAAGGAACACACTTCGATAGAAATTTCCGACTCGCTTCTCATCATCTCCGAGCTTTATCAGACCGTTCGGTGCGAGGGAAAGCTCCGTCACTACAAAAAGCTGTGGATAATCGACCTTAACGATGTTGAGGACGTTGAGTATGTGAAAAACTACATGATCATTCACGGCAAGGCACGGTATTTTTGTCAGGACGCGGAGTGGCTCGGCTTCGAGCGGACGGAAAACGGAGTCGATTTCGACAACTGGTGGTACGATTCCAACGGCGGCAAGACCGTTGACACCATTGAGATACACGATTTTTACACGGACGGCGAACGCATTGCCCAGCGAATTCTTTTCTGCCGCGACAAGATAGCCGAGCGCACACGCCGCCGCGAAGAATACCGCAGACGTATGCTTGAAATTGCCAAGAACACTCACCACAAGCGCGGCATTTCGGAAAAATACAAACCGCCTTATAAGAGATAAAACGAGGACAAAACTATGAAACCGCTTGAACTTACGATATCCGCTTTCGGACCTTACGCAGACGAGGAACACATCGACTTTTCCAAGGTCGGCAGGGACGGACTTTACCTTATCACGGGCGACACGGGCGCAGGCAAGACAACCGTTTTCGATGCGCTCATCTTCGCTTTGTACGGCACGGCGAGTGGAAATGTGCGCGTTTCGTCGATGTTCCGAAGCAAGTACGCTTCGCCCGAGAGCAAGACCTTTGTCGAGCTGAAATTTGAATACGGCGGCAAAATTTACACGATAAAGCGAAACCCTCCCTACGCGCGAAAGGCTTTGCGCAAAACGAAGACGGAGAACGCCCTCATCGAAGAACCTGCGGGCGCGGAGCTTACCCTGCCCGACGGGAAAACTGTCAACGGCGTTTCGGGCGTAAACAAAATGATAAACTCGATAATCGGGCTTGACCGTGACCACTTTGCGCAGGTCGCAATGCTTTCGCAGGGGGATTTTCTGCGGCTTCTTTTTGCGCCTACAAAGGACAAGATAGACATTTTCCGCTCGCTTTTCGGCACGGAAAAATATCAGCGTCTGCAAAAGCGCATTGCCGATGATATGTCTGCGGCAGCGAACAGCTTAAAGCTTATCGGCGTGAAAAACGGGCAGTACATTGCCGCTCTTTCCTGCGCCGAGGACAGCACTTTTTCCGAGGAGCTCGTCAGGCTAAAAGCCGAGCCGCTTCTGTTCGGTTCGGACGAGATAAATACGCTTGCGGATAAAATTATCGATGAGGACAGGTCTGCCCTTTCCGAGACCGAAAAGCTTTCGGCGGAGCTTCTGACCGCTTCGGAAAAGCTTGCGGCGAAGATAGAACGCTCGAATATACGGCTTGATGCCGAGAAAAAGCTCAGCGAATTGAACACAAGGATAGATGCTTCGGAGGTGCTGATGCCGAAGCTGAAAGAGCGCTTTTCCTCGGCTGAAACGGAATACGGAAAGGCTGACGGACTTGCCGAACAGATCACTCGTGAGCGTGAACGGCTTTCCGATTATGCGCAGCTGAGCCTTGAACGGAACACCGCAAAGGAAAAAAACAAGCTTGCGGAGCAGACCTCGGCGAAATGTGAAAATGCGAAAAAATCGGCTTTCACCGCCGAAAACAACATAAATGAATACGCCGCCGAACTCGAAACGATAAAAACAGCCGCCGAGGATCAGGCTCGCCTTGAAGCCGCCTCCGCGGAGAAAAGCCGCATAATGTCCGAACTGAAAGCGTTCGCTTTTGAGGTCAAAGACTATATGGACGTTTGCGCCAATCTTGAAAATGCGCAGACTGAATATCTCACTGCGGCAAAGGCGGCTAACGATGATATTACGGCTTATAACACGCTCGAAAGGGCGTTTCTCGACAGTCAGGCAGGAGTTCTGGCGCAGAAGCTTTCGGTCGGCAAGCCTTGTCCCGTCTGCGGAAGCGTTGAACACCCTCACCCTGCGAAAATTCACGCCGCAAATGTCAGCGAAGACAAGTTGAAAGCTGCTCGGCTCCGTGCGGAAAATTCCCGTGAGAATGCTTCGCAGAAAAGCCGCACCGCAGGTGAACTTTCGGGCAGAGAAAACGCTCTGCGCAAGGCGGTTTCGGCAAAGGCGGAGAGCTATTTCGGCGAAATTCCGCTCGACGGCATAAAAAACCGCATCAAGCAGGACTTTGAGCGCGAAAAAGGCGAACTTGCGAAGATAATGCAGAATATCGCTCTCACCGAGGAGAAGAAAAAGCGCTGTGCGGAGCTTGCAAAGCTTACGGAAAAGGCGCAGGCGGAACAGAAAAGCTTCACCCGACTTGCATCGGAGCTTTCGGCGCAGGCGGCTTCGCTTTCGGCGCAGGCTCAGGCGGCAGAAGCGGCGGCGGAAAAACTTGCTTCAACGCTTGAATTTTCTGGTGAAGATGAGGCGAAGAAGCACCTTGTGGAATTGGAGAAAACGAGAAGCAGAATTTGCTCCGAATATGAATCGGCAAAATCGGAATTGGAAAAAACCTCGGCTGATATCGCTTCGCTGAAGTCGGCGGCTTCGGCTTACGCTTCACAGCTTAAGGAACTGCCTTTTGAGGACGCGGAAAAGCTTGCGGAGGAAAAAGCTTTGCTTGAAAGCAAACGACGTGAACTTGATTCTCGGAGATTGAAAATTTCATCGAGGATAGAAGCAAACACAACTGCGCTCAAAAATCTTTCAGACGGCTTCGGCGAGCAGGAAAAGGCAGAAAAGCGTTGTCAGATGCTTCGCTCGCTCTGTGACACGGCAGGCGGAACTCTCAACGGAAAAGAGAAAATAACGCTTGAAACCTACATTCAGACGGCATATCTGAAGCGCATCACCGATCGCGCGAATGTGCGTTTTATGGAGATGACGGACGGGCGTTATGAACTTGTGCGAAGCACGAATGCGGAGTCTTTGAGCGGCAAGAGCGGTCTGGAGCTTGATGTTATCGACCACTACAACGGCTCAGTGCGAAGCGTAAAGTCGCTTTCGGGCGGCGAATCGTTCGAAGCGGCGCTTTCGCTTGCGCTCGGACTTTCGGACGAGATATGCTCAAACTCGGGCGGCATACAGCTCCAGTCGATGTTCGTTGACGAGGGCTTCGGAACGCTTGACGAAGCGGCGCTGACGCAGGCTGTTGACACGCTCTGCAGGCTTTCGCAGAGCGGACGGACGGTCGGCATAATCTCCCACGTTGCCGAACTTAAAGAGCGCATTGACAGCAAGATAATCGTTACGAAAGATGTGCGTTCGGGAGAAAGCCACATCAGAGTGAAGAATTCGGAATTATGAATTCGGAATGCGGAATTATTTATATTTCTCATATTTGTCATAGAAACCCGTATTTCGTAGGGGCGAATTCAATTATAATTAACGAAACTGCAACGATTTTTCGGCGCGCAAAAATGCCGCGAATAAAAACAAAAAGCAGCCCTGTTTTCAAAGTTTTTCCTTGAAAACAGGGCTGCTCGTTTATTTCAAAACGCCTTGCGGCGCGGGTCGGGCGACCCGTCCACTACAGAGATTTTGCCTAAAATATTGGGTTTGTAACGGGCGGATATGGAATCCGCCCCTACGGAATTTAGTATTTCGCGATAAATTTACGGAGCAAAAATAATTCCGAATTCCGCATTCCGAATTCCTAATTTAACTCACACCACTTGGAACAAATAAAATTTCAGATAGTCCGTTTCGGGGACGTTCATCAAGGTCGGGTGGTCGGGGGACTGACGGCGGACTTCTATCAGCTTTAGCTGAACGTCTGCGTCCTTTGCTGCCGACATGAGCATCTTCACGAAAAGCTCGTTGTTCATAAAGTGTGAGCAGCTGCACGTTGCGAGGTAGCCGCCCCTCGGCAGGAGCTTCATCGCACGGTAATTTATCTCCTTGTAGCCGCGCTCTGCACTGCCGATAGTTCCGCGGCTTTTGGTGAATGCAGGCGGATCAAGGATTATCATATCATACGGTTTTTTCTTCTCTTCGGCAAGCTTCGGGAGGAGGTCAAATACGTTCGTGCAGAGGAAATCCATTCGGTCGTCCAGTCCGTTTTCCTGTGCGTTACGCTTCGCCATATCAACAGCGGTCTGCGAAACGTCAACGGCTGTAACGTGCTTTGCACCGCCCATTGCGGCGTTGAGGGCGAACGAACCCGTATGTGTAAAGCAGTCGAGAACGGTCTTGCCCTTGGCAATTTTCGCGGCGGCAAGGCGATTATACTTCTGGTCGAGGAAGAAGCCCGTTTTTTGTCCGTTTTCAACGTCAACGTGGTATTTTACGCCGTTTTCGCAGATAACAGTCTCAACCGAGTCGGGAATTCCCACGAAATCAGCCTTGTACCAGCCTTTTCCACACTCCATTCCCTCGAGTTCACGGATTGCAACGTCGTTTCGCTCGAAAATTCCGCTTATCTTCTCGTTATCCTCGGCGAAAACCTCAACGAGCGCACGGAAAACATCGTCCTTTACAAGCTCCATACCGTAGGAAAGCACCTGCGTTACGAGCAGATCGTTGTAGCGGTCAACGGTAAGTCCCGGAAGCTCGTCCGCTTCGCCGAAAATGATACGGCAGCAGGAAATATCTTCGCCCATAACGGTCTTGCGGTAGTCGTAGGCGTACTTCACGCGGCGTTTCCAGAAGTTATAGTCGAATTTATCATTCGCATTTTTGGAGATGATGCGAATTCTTATCTTGCTCTTTTCGCTAAGGAATCCACTGCCAAGGTATGAGCCTTTCTCGGAAAAAACATCGACGATGCCGCCGTTCGGTGCGCCGTCGGTGAGGCTTTCTATCTCGGTGTCATATATCCAGGGGTGACCTTTTTTCAGAGAAGCTTCGGCTTTCTTGGTGACAACTGCTTTCGGGTAGTTACGTTCACTTTTCATATTTTAAATATCCTTTAGTCATGTCTTTCATCTTCGTTATCGAAACACTCGCAGAATCTTGCCGCGAATGCAGGCGGCTCACCTTTCACATAAAGGTGCGAAGTGTCGCCGAACGAACCCGTGCGGAAGTAGGCAATGCCCTTGCGGCGTTCCTCAGTGACGAGCGTTGTAACGGAGGTCGGAGCGGCGCAGAAGCCGTGCCAGAGCAGCACGGGCGAAATGCCGAGCAGATAGCCGAGCATCACGCACTCAACGCCGAAGTGGCAGAAAAGCACGATAGTATCATTGTTCGGTTTTTCGGCACGGTAATAGTTTCCCTCACGGACATAGCCGTTCTCGGCGAGAATTTTGTCCAGTCCGTCATAGACCTTTTTCGCTTCGTCAATGACATTGCCGTTCGCCATAAGCGGAGCTTTGTACCACTCGTCCTTGCTGTAATACTCGCTGACCTTTGTCCAGTCCTCGGGGAGCAAGTCCCACGGGATACGCTGTTCGCCGCTGTGTTCGTCCGTTATTTTAGCGTCAAACTCACGCAGCCACGGACATTCTTCGGCTGTGCGGCTCATCTTTTCGAGGGTATAAGCGGCTGTAGCTTTTGCTCTGCCGAGGGGCGAAACGTAAAATTTCTTTACATCAAGCTTTGATATGCGCTCGGAAAGAAACTCGGCTTCACGTTTGCCCTTTTCGGTCAAACCGTCTATCTCGTAATTTGGGTCGCCGTGGCGGATAATCAGTATTTTCATAGTTATATATCACTCATTTTCAGTTTATAGGGGACAACTTCGCCGCTTTCGAGCGACTTTTTCACATCGATTATGCGCTGGTTGGAAGAACCTCTGAAAACGAGTGAAACGTCCTTTAATTCTTCCTTGAACTCGCCGTCAACGAGCACATCGATGAGCGAGAGCATCTCGTCCGTGACCTCGCACCGAGCGCGGCTTTCGGAGAGCAGTTCTTCATCGAAAATATATCCCGAATAGCACCATACGTCCTTGTCGGGAAGCTCGGCGCGCACTCTTTCCAGCAGCTTTACAAGCTCGCGCTGATTATCGGGTTCAAACGGCTCGCCGCCGAGCAGCGAAAGTCCGTCAATGTAAGGAAAAGACAGCATTTTCATTATGCTGTCCTCTGTTTCCTTTGTGTAGACGCTGCCGAAGCCGAAATTCCACGTTTCTGGGTTAAAGCAGCCTTTGCAGTGGTGAGTGCAGCCCGAAACGAATAGCGAAACTCGGACTCCCTCGCCGTTTGCAATATCAAAATTCTTTATTTCACCGTAATTCATTACAGATGGAGTACCCTTTCTTTTATCTCCTGCGTTCTGCCCTGATTCCAGAACTGAGTGCCGATATAACCGCAGGTGCGGCGGGCAACGTTGAGCTTGTTTTGGTCACGGTTTTTGCAGTTCGGACATTCCCAAACGAGCTTTCCGTCCTCGTCCTCGACGATCTTTATCTCGCCGTCATATCCGCATACCTGACAGTAGTCGCTCTTCGTGTTGAGTTCCGCATACATAATGTTTTCATAGATGAATTTCATTATCTTTATAACTGCAGGAATGTTGTTCTGCATATTCGGAACTTCAACATAACTGATAGCTCCTCCGGGGGAGAGAGCCTGGAACTGAGATTCAAATTTGAGCTTTGTGAAAGCGTCTATCTGCTCGGTAACGTGAACGTGATAGCTGTTCGTGATATAATTCTTGTCAGTTACGCCCTTGATTATGCCAAAGCGCTTCTGCAGGCACTTAGAGAACTTATAGGTCGTGCTTTCGAGCGGAGTTCCGTAGATTGAGAAGTCGATATTCTCTTTCTTTTTCCACTCAGCGCAGACATCGTTCATGTGCTGCATAACTTCAAGTGCGAACGGTGTAGCTTCGGGGTCGGTGTGGGACTTGCCCGTCATATATCTTGTACATTCGCAAAGACCTGCATAGCCGAGCGAAATGGTGGAATATCCGCCGTAGAGAAGCTTGTCGATAGGCTCGCCCTTTTTAAGTCTTGCGAGCGCTCCGTACTGCCAAAGGATAGGTGCGGCATCGGACAATGTGCCTTTGAGTCTTTCATGACGGCACATCAGCGCACGGTAGCAAAGGTCAAGGCGGTCATCAAATATCTTCCAGAATTTATCCATATCGCCGCCCGAGGAGAGTGCAACGTCAACAAGGTTGATAGTTACAACGCCCTGATTGAATCTGCCGTAATACTTAGGTTTGCCGTTCTCGTCAACATAAGGTGTGAGGAAGCTTCTGCAGCCCATGCAGGTATAGCAGTGTCCCTCGCCGTTCTTGTCTACCTTTAACTGGAGCATTACCTTTTCGCTGATATAATCGGGAACAAGGCGCTTCGCCGTACATTTTGCGGCAAGCTCGGTGAGGTAGAAATACGGGCTGTCCTCGTCAACGTTGTCATTTTCGAGAACATATATAAGCTTCGGGAAAGCAGGGGTTATCCACACGCCCGCTTCGTTCTTTACGCCCTGATAGCGCTGACGGAGCATTTCTTCGATGATGAGCGCAAGATCCTGCTTCTCGTTTTCGTTCTTAGCTTCGTTAAGATACATAAACACGGTGAGGAACGGAGCCTGACCGTTTGTTGTCATCAAAGTTACGACCTGATACTGGATAGTCTGAACGCCCTTTTCGATCTCCTTGTGAAGACGCTTTTCAACGATCTCTGCGACCTTGGTTTCGCTCGGAGCTGCGCCGAGAGCCTTTACTTCTTCGAGGACATCGCGGTGAATTTTCTCACGGGATATCTGAACGAACGGAGCAAGATGCGCAAGACTTATGCTCTGACCGCCGTACTGATTTGAAGCGACCTGCGCGATGATCTGCGTTGCGATATTGCAGGCAGTTGAGAAGCTGTGCGGCTTTTCGATGAGCGTTTCGCTGATAACTGTGCCGTTCTGGAGCATATCTTCGAGGTTCACGAGGTCGCAGTTGTGCATGTGCTGTGCGAAATAATCGGAATCGTGGAAGTGGATAATGCCCTGCTTGTCGGCTTCAACGATATCGGGCGGCAGGAGCAGACGGTTCGTGATATCACGGCTGACCTCGCCTGCCATATAGTCACGCTGGACGCTGTTTACAACAGGGTTCTTGTTGGAATTTTCCTGCATAACTTCCTCGTTGTTGCATTCGAGAAGGGTGAGTATGCGGTCGTCCGTGGTGTTTGCCTTACGGACGAGCGAACGGGTGTAACGGTATCTTACATAGCGGCGCGCAACGTCGAATGCGCCCTTTGCCATGATCTGACCCTCGACCATATCCTGAATTTCCTCGACAGAAACGGCTCTTCCCACCTTGCCGCACTTATATTCGATATAGTCGGCAATGTCTGCGATCTGACCCTCTGTAAGCTCGTTCTTATCGCCCGCGTTGTTAGCCTTTGCGATAGCGTTAACGACCTTATTGATGTCAAAAACCTCTTCCGCTCCGTTTCTTTTGATGATCTTCATTTTTGGTCCTCCCTGTTTCTTACCTTTTCATTCTTCTTAGCCGAGCTGTTTATCAGCTTTATATCAAACTTGTCAAAATAATTAAACTTATAGTAAATATCTGGCGTTTAAAGCCTATGGGTACACTATATATTGTAAAATGTTTTATTTTTAAGCACCATATATTGAATTATATCACAGTTCATAATTAAAAACAAGGGAGTTACATATTTTCATGGTCGGCGTTTTTTATGAATTTCCCATTCCTTTTTTGGCAATATTGCGGATTGACAAAAAGAACCGTTCCGAAAGGCTTGACGGAACGGCTCATTTTATGCATCAATACTATATATAGTGTTAAGGTCAAAACATTTTCACTATATCTTCGGTATTCTTTCTTGCAGGCTTCTGAAGTTCTGCGGCTCTTTTGCCAACTGCAATTACCGACATAACGTGCTGATCTTCGGGGATACCGAGCATTTCGTGGAGCTTTTCCGCATCGCGGATACCCATAATGAGCGTGTCAAAGCCGCTGTCCCTTGCGGCAAGGAGCAAGTTCTGATTCTGAAGTCCGAGGTCATAAGCGCCCCATTCGTTTCCGCACTCGTTCGTGGGATTGCCGTCACGCTCAAAGCCCGAACGGTTGGCAACATAAGCCGCAACGATGAGCGCACCTGCATTTCTGGAATTGTTTTGATTGAACTCGGGCAGACATTCGCTCTGCACCTTTGCGATCATTTCGGGCGAGATAACAGCGTAATATCTTCCCGTCTGTGAATTTTTCCACGACGGAGCCTGCTGTGCGGCGCTTATCATCGACTTTATATCGTCCTCGGTAACGGTCACGTTTTCGGCATAAGCTCTGACGCTTCTTCTCGCTTCTATAAGTTCTTTGAATTCCATAATAAGTACGCTCCTTTTCAAGAAAACTGTATGCCATAAATATACCACACGAACCGAGTTTTGTCAAGCAGCAAGGCACTAAATTAAATACGTATTGTTTATTTTAAATATAATATTACAAAAAGTAAATTTATAACAAAATTTTAAATGTTGTTAGTATAAGCTATTGTAGGGGACGGGTTTCCCGTCCCGCAGTCACCAATATCAACCGAAAACGAGGCGGCGACCCGTTTCCTACATTATTCTTGCCGAAACTCTGCTGCCAATGCTTGATACATATAGTATTATATCGTTTGATATTACGATTTGTATACAAAAAATCCCAATAAAACGAAGTTCCCCCTGCCCGAGAGCAGAGGGAACGCTTTTTCCGTTTTGTATATCTTTATATTTTTTTACAGAATGTAAATATTGACCTGCTTTGCGCCCCAGTCGCAGCTTGCGTCATAGCTTTCCATAAAGAGGTCAACGAGGATACGTCCATCAAGGAGCGCTGTTCCCGTATCGGCTGCAACTGCGTAGCCGTAGACGTATTTTCCGTCGGTCGAAACGATGTAAAGCTCCGTTCCGTAAGGGATTATCGCAGGGTCAACGGCAACATAGCCGACCTTGACCTGTCTGCCCGAAGCAGTCTTTGCGGAAGGGTTTGCGCTGTATGCGCAGGATTTGCCCGTGAGGACATTTGAATATGATGTAGGAACGCCGTTTTCGTCGAGTGCAAGATAATCGGGAACATCAAGCTGTGAGATGCTCATTGCGGCTATCGGATTGACCTCGGCTGTGCCCTGAACGATAACTTCGTCAACGGGTTCTTCGGTGACTTCCGTGCTTACAACGTCCGAGCTTGCAAGCTTTCCGTCAACGTAAGTGTGGCAGATAGTCTTTGCGAGTTCGCCCTCTTCGCCGTCAACGAGGACCTTGGAGAAGCCGACAACGTAGCTGTCATCTTCCTTGTATTCGGTCGCATAGTCGATAGCTTCGAGCTTGACTTCGGTGACATATTCAACACGGTTGATAACGATGTTTGTGTTTGTATTGAGCGGTTCGGAAAGTCCGACATTGATAAGGTCATCATCATCGACATCGATGCCTGCTGCGTCGATAGCGTCGGCAACGCTTCCCTTTGCTCTTACAACGTAATTGTTTCCGTCGGCAAAAATTTTGACCTTGCAGTACGGATTGGGGTTCACTGTGACGGTTTCTTCACCGATGCGCGAAGCATTAACAATATCTGCTTCAAAAACAGGCTCGTTGGAAGAAGCCTTTACAGCCCCGAAAATAACCAGCAGAAGAATTACGATTCCGGCTGCAGCAGCAATAGCAATTGAAACAACTTTCTGTTTTTTTACATCCTGCAAGCTTTTTAACGGTAGTTTAATAGGTCTGCTCATAAAATCTCCTTTTTGATTGCTTTGATCTGTTGGGTCACATTGTGTCAGCACTGATTATTAATTATTTGTAACCCATTTGTAATCTTTAAGCGACTTTAGCTATTATAAAATCAAAATAGCTGTTTGTCAAATTTATTTGAACCTCTTTTTTGTTGAATATGCACAAAACAGGCAATTTCCACCCCCTCAAACGGCCCTGATAAAAGCTGAAATAGGGAGAATTATGGAATTAAGTTCCAAAAAGCTTTATGCAAACTCTCTAAACCTGACTTATTTAAAATCAATGTAACGCCAAATTATGGTTTACATTCCATTAACTGTTACACAAGTTGACAAATTCGGCTTAAAAATTTATAAATTTGGAGTTTGATTTGTAATAAAACACAAATTTAGCCTAACTTTTTGCTTGCTTATTAGTCAAAAGGTAAAATCAAGTTTTTGCCCTATTTTTGCTCAAAATTGGGGTCAAAAAACCTTTTCGGACTCTTCATAAATGTTTTCTTAAACGAACTTGACAAAACACGACAAAAAAGGTATAATAGCATCGTTGTATAAAAAACGACCGATGATAGTATAAATCATCGATAAAAGTATACTATATTATATAGCTTTTTTAGGAGGAAATAAAATGTATAAAAATATTGCAAAGCAGGAAAAAATAAGCCTTAAAGATCAGGTCGAATACCAGAGCGGTCAGGTCGTAAGCAAGACCCTCGTTCAGAACGATCTTGTAAGCATGACTATCTTCTCATTCGATAAAGGCGAGGAGATCTCCACTCACGCAGCATCGGGCGACGCTATGGTAACAGTCCTCGAGGGCAAGGGCAGATTCACAGTCGGCGGCGAAGTTTTCTATCTCGAAACAGGCGAAACTCTCATTATGCCAAAGGATATCCCTCACGCTGTTTACGGCGAAGAACGCTTCAAGATGCAGCTCATCGTTTCCTACTAAGTTTTATACAAACTTTATCACCGCACAGAGTGAAAAGCTTTGTGCGGTGATTTTTTATACTATAATAAAGGTGAGCACCATATCATTTTCAACAAATAGCGCAGCATATTTTGAAATATAAGTAGCAAACAAGGAAGAAAAATATCCGAAAATCATATTATTATTGACACTTTCGTAAAAAAATACTATAATTTATTATGAGAAGCTGTGGATATGGCAGCTTATACTATAGATAGAGGATCAGCAGATGTTTGAACTTTTAAAAGAACTGAAAAGGGACGCTGAAAACACCGACAAGCGCTCGATAGGACTTATTTCGGTCACGGTCGGTATTGTCAGCCTTTTGATGTGTACTATTAATATTATCACGCACTCAACGCTCATGGTTTGCATAACGGGCACTGCCGGCGTTTGGTACTTGCTGAATTATTTTCTTTACAAAAAAACGAACAACTTTCTTATTTTAAGCGTGAATACTCTCGCCGCTATCGGGGCGATGATGATGTTTTTCATCATAACAGGCGGAAAGGACGGTTTCAGCATCGTCTGGCTGCTGCTCGTTCCGCCGATAGGCATTGTTTTCTATAAGCTTTTTTACGGCGGAGCGTTCTGCATACTGCTCGGGGTTTTTATGGCGGTGTACATGTGGTCGCCGCTTCATGAGCTTGGCTATGCTTATTCCGAAACCTATCTTGTGCGATTCCCGATAGTGTACTTTTTCGATACGATAGTTTGCATATACATTAATTATACGCTTTTTGAATCGAGGAAAAAGCAGGCGGCTCTGCTTGAGATCGCTCAGCAGGCAAACAGTGCAAAGGGCGACTTCCTTGCGAATATGAGCCACGAGATACGCACTCCTATGAACGCTATCGTTGGAATGTGCGAACTTATCCTACGCGAAAACAATATCAGCGATACCGTCAGGGACTACTGCTTCAACATTCAGGATTCGGGACGAAGCCTGCTCGCGATAATAAACGATATCCTCGATTTCTCCAAAATAGAATCGGGCAAAATGGAATTCATCTCCGAAGAATTCAACATTGCTTCAACACTCAATGACGTTATAAACCTTGCACTCACGCGAAAGGGTGACAAGCCGATAGAGCTTATCGTCAAGTGTGACCCCGACCTCCCGACGGGACTTGTCGGTGATGAGCTCCGTATTCGTCAGGTGATGATAAACCTCGTCACGAATGCGATAAAATTCACCGAAAAAGGCTGTGTCATCATTCGCGTTTCGCAGACAAGGCACGAATACGGGATAAATCTCTCCGTTTCCGTCACCGATACGGGCATAGGCATTTCGCCCGAGGGATTGGAGAAGCTTTTCAGCAGTTTCCAGCAGATAGATACGAAGAAGAACCGCTCCGTTGAGGGAACGGGACTCGGACTTGCCATTTCGCGCAGGCTCATCGGAGCAATGGGCGGATTTATCAATGTTTCGAGTGAAGTCGGCGTTGGCTCGGAGTTCCGATTTGTCATTCCTCTCGAAGTTGCGAACGGAAAGCCTTTCATCACCGTAAAAGACCCCGAAAAGATACACGCGGCGTTCTTCATCGATATGGCAAAGCACGTCACCCCGAGAATATCGGAGGAATATTATTCGCTCGTTTCGGAGCTTAAAGCCTCGCTCGATGCTGATTTTGAGCTTTTCGATTCTCTTCCGTCTATACAAAGAGCGGCTTCGGCGAAAAAATACACCCATATTTTCATCGGCAGGGAGGAATATACCGAGGCTCGCGATCTCTTCGAGGCTTTATCTGAAAACACCGATATCATCATCGTTCAGGACAGACTTGATGCTATTGAAGTTCCGCCGAAAATGAAGTGCGTTTATAAGCCTTTCTATGCGATAACAGCCGCTTCTGTGTTCAATCACGAAAAAACGCCGACAGCCATAGGCGAGCGCAGAGCCTCATCAGTACGCTTTATCGCACCGAAAGCAAGAGTGCTCATTGTTGACGATAACATCATCAATCTTAAAGTTGCTGTCGGACTTATGCGTCCATACGGTATGCAGGTTCTCACCGCTGACAGCGGCAGGGCGGCTATCTCGATGCTTCGCTCAAAGGATATCGACATTGTATTCATGGATCACATGATGCCCGAAATGGACGGCGTTGAAGCCACAAAAGAGATACGCGGCATGGACGACAGATACTATAAAAACGTCCCGATAATCGCGCTGACGGCAAATGCCGTGAACGGTGTCAGGGATATGTATATCAAAGCAGGCTTTGATGATTTTATTGCGAAGCCGATAGAGCTTTCGGCGCTTGACCGAGTGCTGAAAATGTGGCTGCCGAAGGAGCTTATGACTGTTCCGACAAGCATATATGCAAAAGATCAATGACGGCATCTTTCGGGAAAGGGTAAAATTTTATGGGAAAGAAAAAAGTAGGAATTCTCGCCGAATGTGTCTGCGACCTGCCGAAAAGCGTTCTGAACAAATGCGGCGTTGATATGCTCTATTTTCTTGTCGAAACGGAGAGCGGAGTTTTCACCGATTCGGACGAGATAACGGCGGAAAACGTCATATACTACCTTGAAAACAGCGGCGGAAAAACAAGGTCATCGCCTCCGCCGTCCGATGTTTATTACAGAGCGTTCGAGAAAAACCTTAAACGCTATGACGAGCTTATCCTCGTTGCTATCAGCTCGGGGATAAGCAATTCCTGCAAAAATGCGCAGGCGGCTGTATCGATAATGGGTTCGGAGGGAAAGCGTGTGCATATCTTCGATTCGCAGCATCTTTCAACGGGACTTGGTTTTCTCGTCCTTCGCGCCGCCGAACTTGCGAACGAGGGCTGCGAGTACGAAAAGATACTTGCAGAGCTTGACGAACTGAAAAACCACGTTTCAACAAGCTTTATTGCGAAAAACGCTGACTACCTCTACCGCAACGGACGTGTTCCCGCCTTTGTGAAAAATGTCTGCACGGCGTTCGGCATACACCCCGTCCTTGCGATGAAAAACGGAAAGCTTTGGGTGAAGAGCATCATCTTCGGAAACTATGACTCCGCCTGCAAAGCATATATTCGGCATGAGCTCAAAGACGAAAAGAACATCGACAAGCGGTGCGGATTTATCACACACGCAGGCTGTTCGGTCAAAAAGCTGCGTACTATAACAGCGGAAGCGGAGAAATACTGCAAATTCGATGAACTGAAAATAACAAACGCTTCTGCGACCGTTACCTGTAACTGCGGTCCTGACGCTTTCGGCGTTTTGTTTGTGAAAAAGTAAATAAACAAAAGCTTCGTCTGTCAAAAAAACAGACGAAGCTTTTGTTTTATACAAATGTATTATCCCTTTTGGGGCAGCATTTCCTATAGATAATATAAGAAGCCGCAGCGGTGATGATCTCGGTTATCGGGAAAGCTATAAACACGCCGTTCGCGCCGTATAAATGGCTGAAAAGCATTGCCGCAGGGATTATCACGGCAACATATCGCATCACCGAAATTATCAGTGACGGTATTCCCCTGCTCAGCGCTTCAAGCACTCCACAGTAGGTGACGGAAACCGCAGAGAACACAAAACCTATGCTGATAATGTGAAGAGCCGTCACGCCGATAGCGACGGTTTCTTCGCTCTTGGTGAAGATGCTCATCATTTGGCTTGGGATAAGGTAACAAAGGATAACGCCGACTGCCATTACGCCTGCCGAAAGCGCAAGTGTTGTTCTTGTCGTCTGACGGACACGCTTTTCCTCGCCTGCGCCGTAGTTAAAACTTACGATAGGACGAATGCCCTGAATGATGCCGTTTGCTGTAAGATAGATGAACGTCTGGAGTTTATAATATGCGCCGAGGACGAGGACGTATTTCTCCGAAAACGGCGCAAGGATACCGTTGAGTGCGGAAATGAGCAGCGACGGCAGAGCCATATTGAGCGCCGCAGGAATTCCCACTGAGTAGAGCCGCTTCATCAGCTCCTTGTCGAAAGAAATAAACTCTCGGCGGAACGAAACGGGCAGAGGTCTGAACTTTGCAAAGAGCAGATAAACGATGAGCGTTATCGTCTGACCGATGCCCGTTGCATAAGCCGCACCTGCGATGCCCATTTCGGGAAAAGGTCCGATGCCGAATATCATAAGAGGGTCAAGAATTATATTCGCGATGAATCCGCACATCATACTCAGCATTGAAACTTTCATTCGTCCGACCGACTGGAATATCTTTTCCATTGAGATACCAAGCATAATAATTATTGAAAAAGCGAACGCCCTCGCAGCATAAGCCGTTCCCATAGCGATGACGGCTTCTTTTTTCGTGTATAAAGACAGAAACCAAGGCATTCCGAGTATGCATACTATTGTAAGTATGATGCCGTGGATAATGCTCAGAAACATTCCCGTCGCCGCGGCACGGTTCGCGTTTTCTTTGTCGTTCGCGCCAAGGCAGAAAGCTATTCTTGCATTCAAGCCGATGCCGAAGCCTACCGCAACGGACGTGATAAGGTTCTGCACGGGATAAACGAGCGAAAGCGCTGTCATTGCGTCCTCGCTTATCTTCGCCACGAAGTAGCTGTCAACGATGTTGTAAAGCGAGTTCACAGCCATGGAAATGACCATTGGCAGTGACATTGACAGCACGAGCGGCAGTATTTTTTTCTCTTTCATAAACGTCTGATCCATATAATTCCTCCCGAATTTTTGACAACAAAAAAGCCACACAGTCAAAAGTGACCGTGTGGCGAAAAGGCGAAAAGAAAACTCTTCCGAAAAATCCACTCCCGAACGAACCGAACGGGTTTTATACTATTAATATATCATAGTGAAAGGGAAAAGTCAAGGTTTTTATAATTCGGGATGCGTAATTCGTAATGCGTAATTATTTTTTCTCCGCAAATTTATGGTAAGAACCGAGTTTTAGTACTCTGTAAGCGCTAAGACTTTATAATTTTATTGGTTCGTTTTTTAATAACTTTATTCAGCACAAACCCTATAGAAATAGACAAAACAAAGCGGAAAATAATACTCTATAGTCTGTATAGTCTTAGCCGGAGGAGAGAGGAATAAAGGAAAGGGATTGCAAAGTGTAACACACTTCAGGGAAGACCATTAAGGGGGAGAGGGGGACGGCTCGCGTCCATAGGTTACTGAGTGCCCCTCTCCCTCTTATTGGTTTTCCCTTTGCTCAGAACTCCACGAAACTATTGGATTATTGGCTGTAGGATAAACATATTTTATATAGTTTTAGAATTATAATTTTAGTAGGGATTCTATATTCGCCCATTCACAAACCGCAATTTTCCCAAACCTTTTAACGGACGGAGTTCCATTCTGAATTTAACCTGCAATTTTCGGCGTATAAACATTCGTGAAAAAACCTATTTATTCTCAAAAAAGGTCGAGCATACTGTCGAGGTATATCTTTTCCCTGACGCGGAGCTGATATTCGGGCTTTGTCATATAGTAGAGGAGAAATTCCAGTATCAGCGCGCTGCCCAATCCTCTGCCCTCTATTTTGAAATTGGAGAAGCCGTTCGGGAGATAGGTGTTTCTGATATCGTTTATGCCGATGAAGCTTGGATTTTCCATTGCCTTTGAGAAAAGATAGCCGTCGGCTGAATCAGGCGCTTTGCAGATATGGTCGGGGCAGCTTTCGCCGAGGTTTTTTCGGCTGACATTTTCGTAGCAGAGCTTTCTGTCCCTACAGCCGACCCAGCAGCACTCATTGCAGAGGAATTCTATCTTATTTTTCATCGCTTCGGGCAGCTTATTTAGTTTATCGAAAGCTTTATTCAGGCGAAAATCGGGGACGACATACCGAAAATCCTCACGCTTGACTTCGTCGAATAACTTCTGAAAATCCGTCAGCACCTTTGTGGTGGAGGAAACGAAGTACAGCTTCGGGTAATTCGCTTTGAGGTAGTTAAGGAGCAGTTCCGAATGTACTATCACGCCGCTTTGGGGTTCGCTGTTCTCAAACATTTCGCACAGGGCGTTGCATTTCCTGTCCGAGAGGTGTTCTTTGCGCAGGAGCGAGTTGCTGAACGTCAGCCGAGCGGAGATGTCGTATTCTTTCATCAGCGCCAAAACCTCGCGCGGGTCATGCTCGCCGAAGCCGACGCGTCCGCCGCCCCATATACAATCCGCAGGAGCGCCGTAGACAGAGCCTATTTCGCACCGGTCGTAAAAATACTCCCTATGCTCGCGGTAGAGCGGCAAAAAGGCGCTGTAAAGCTCATAAAATTCAAACAGTCCGGGCAGGTGATAGTATGCTATGCCGTTCATATATTTTTTTCACTCTCCTCTCGGTCAATTTACCTCATTATATCATAACCGCTCGTAATTTACAAGGATATTTCATCGCGGTTTTGCTCGTTTTGATGCCCGAAAAAGGCAAGTAACTTATTGCAAAACGTCTTACAAGAGTATATAATGATATTATTGTAAAAATATGTTATGTTTTTTCAAAATTTTAATTATTTTGGACGAAATAGGATAATGGGGCAAAAATGAGATCAAAAAAGAGATTCCTGTACACTGTAATCTGTCTCTTATACACATCTCCGAGCCCACGAGACGTAGAGGAATC
>CALANW010000006.1 GCA_937926145.1 uncultured Ruminococcus sp.
ACAAACCCTGATCAGCCAAGCAATCCCGATCAGCCGAGCAATCCTGACCAGCCGAGCAACCCTGACCAGCCGAGTAATCCTGACCAGCCGACAAATCCTGATCAGCCGAGCAACCCTGACCAGCCGGGCAACCCTGACCAGCCAAGCAACCCTGATCAGCCGTCTAACCCTGACCAGCCAAGTAACCCTGATCAGCCGAGCAACCCTGTTCAGCCGACAAATCCTAATGTGCCGTCTACACCAAGCACACCAAGCACACCAAGCACACCAACAACACCGGATGTACCTACAACTCCTGTTGTTCCGTCTGAACCTTCTGCGCCAGGCACACCTATGATGCCAAGCATTGAAGTTCCGACTATTCCCGATATAGAGGACGAAATTCCTGTAACTCCTGATGTGCCTGTTGAAGAAGCACCTGAAACACCTGATGTTCCCGATGAAACTTCCGATGATTTCTCGGTAGTTGAATTCGATGACCCCGATGTTCCGCTTGCTGATACTCCTTTTGATGATGACGATACACCTGAAACGGATTCCAACACAACTAACCCCAAAACGGGTCAGGACACAACTGCTTACGGCGTAACTGCCGCAGCTGCAATGGCTTCTTTCCTTGCTCTCCTTTATGCAAGCAAGGCTCGCCGTGAAGCTGAAAAGAACAGCTAAATTTTAACGGCTCTGCGGAGATTCTTCGCAGAGCCGTTTTCAACGGATAAACAAAACCGTGATATGTTATTTGTTTACATATCACGGTTTTGCTGTTATTTTTCGCAATTTTTTCTGTAGGTAAGGTAGCTTTCGAGTATAATCACGGCGGCAACTGCATCAACAACTGCCTTGCGCTTTTTTCCTCGGACGTTGGTTTCGTTCAGGTAGCCGTGGGCGGTTATCGTTGTGCGGCGTTCGTCCCACATTTTATGCTCAATGCCCGAAAGTTCGGACACAAGCTTGCCGAATTCGGCGCATTTTTCGGCGCGCGAACCCTCGCTTCCGTCCATATTTCTCGGTAAGCCTACTATTATAAGTTCAGCCTGCTCTTTTTTAGCGAGTTCTGCGACCTTGGCGGCACATTTTTCGGCGTTGTATTCGTTTATGACGGTCAGCGGCGAGGCGAGAAATTCGCTCTTGTCGCAGACGGCTATTCCCGTGCGCGCATCGCCGTAATCAACTGCAAGTATTCTCATTATTTCGATTCCTTTTCATCGTATTTGCTCCAGTGCGAAAATGCGAGGGTCGAAGCCTCGGGCGGAAGATGGGAGCTGTCGTTTTTGAAGATTATTTTCGGGCGAAGTGCTTCGTCATATTCGATCAGCGAAACCGCGGTGTTATCCGACCAGCCGACGTCACCGAGCCTATCTGCAGAGCCGAACTCGGCATACGAAAGATAGTTGCGAAGTGCACAGCCGTGTGAAACGACAACTACTGTTTTGCCCTCGTTTTCTCGGACGATGCTGTCAACGGCTTTTATCATTCGCTCGTAGACCTCTGACATTCGTTCGCTGCCCTCGACACAGAAGTTTTTCATATCGTTTTTCCAAAGATTATGCTCGGCAGGATATTTTTTCTCGATATCCGTCCATA
The DNA here is from genome assembly GCA_937926145.1 of uncultured Ruminococcus sp. GTDB lineage: Bacteria > Bacillota > Clostridia > Oscillospirales > Ruminococcaceae > UMGS363. The sequence continues at coordinate 1,585 of CALANW010000006.1, forward strand.
ACATTCCCTCCCATACGCCGCCGTGTATCTCGATGATGTCCTCGCGCTCGATAATGGGAAGTTTGAGCCGTCTGTTTACGGCGTTTGCGGTCGCCATTGCCCGTTTGAGCGGGCTGGAATAAATCGTGTCATAATCTATCGATTCAAAGCGCTTAGCGAGGTATTCAAGCTGGATTTTGCCTTTTTCGCTGATATCGCAGTCAATTCTGCCCTGGAAAAATTCCTTAACGTTGCCCTCCGCTTCGGCGTGGCGGACAAAATATACTTTAGTCATATCTTCATTTCCTTTCTATAAAAATTATAACACATACTCTTTTGGCTGTCAACCAAGCGGAATTTTGTCATTGGTGCAGAACTTTTCGCACAATTTTATAGAAAAACAGATAAAATTGCTGAATTTCATATAAACTTAATAAAAAATTCATATAAAAAAGCTAAAGTTATTCCGTTAAGAACCGATATATAGATTGAAAGTAAAGAGAAAAGTCAAAGAGACTTTCCCGAAGCTTCAAATGTGCAGGCGGAAGGAATTTGACCCCAATAGCGCTAAAGGGAATTTGACCGAAAGCCGCAAAACTTTTTAAGAAATCTGAAAGGATTCGGATTTCGCCTATAATACAGGAGGTATAATTATGGTAGTACAGCACAACATGACAGCGATAAACGCTAACAGATACTTTGGTATCAACAACACTAAGCTTTCTAAGTCCCTTGAAAAGCTTTCTTCCGGCTATGCAATCAACCGTGCAGGCGATAACGCTGCAGGCCTCGCAGTTTCCGAAAAGATGAGAGCTCAGATCTCCGGTATCAACCAGGGCGTTAAGAACGCACAGGACGGTATCTCAATGGTTCAGACCTTTGAAGGCGCTCTTACAGAAACAGACTCCATTCTCCAGAGAATGAGAACTCTTGCTACACAGTCTGCTAACGGCACATATCAGAACGATGTTGACCGTGAAGCTATCCAGCTCGAATTCGATCAGCTCAACGACGAACTCAATCAGATCGCTGATACTGACTTCAACGGCGTTGTAGTTCTCAACGGCGGCGAAATGGCTGACGGCACAAAGGTTGACGGCAACGGTAATATCAACTACTCCACAGCAGTTCGTCAGGCTCAGCAGCTTGGCACAGCTGGTGGCTTTGTAAAGGCTGTTGACTCTGCTAACTATAATGGTACAAACAGTGAAACAGTAACATTCACAGCAAATGTTGCTGATGATGGTACAATCACATGGGAAGCAAGCGACGGAGCTTTGAGCACAGTTACACAGAAGGCCGGTACAAACAAGGCAACCGGTGGTTTTGAATACGACGGTGCAGTTGTAACAGTTGATACAAGCAAGGTTGTTGCAGGTGATACAATCACTATCAATTTCGGCAAGAAGTCTGATGCAGTTGGTGTACAGCCAGGTACAATCGGTTACAATGTTGAGCTTGGCAAGACCGGTGGAGATAAGACTGACGGTGCTGATGGTGTTACAACAGCAACAATCGCTCTTACTGCTGCTACAAAGGTTACAAGCCAGGAAATTGCTGATGCGTTTAACGCACTCAATGGTCTTACAATTTCTGAAACCTATGCAAAGGATGCAGCTACACCTACAGCTGCTTCAACAACTGTAAATGGTGTTACAATTCCTACTGGTAACGATGCAGTTGAAATCGGTAAGGTTGGAGATGGCAAGCTTACAATTGATAAGGATAAGAAGATCAGCTATGTTGATAAGGCTGGTCAGACTTATGAATTAGCTACTATCACAGCTGGTAAGATGGCTAATGGTGCTACAAACGCTGGTACAGTTACAACAACTGTAAACGTTGGTCAGGCTACATTCACACCTGCAAATGACAAGGCTGTTAAGCTCGTTGAACCAGACGGAAAGGTTTCTCAGTCTAACTCCAACGATGCTTCCACTGCTACTCTTACATACAAGGACAACATCACTCTTCAGGTTGGCGCAAGAACTAAGGACAGCGTAAACTTCACATTTAATTACGAATCCAACGGACTTGGCGATCTTAAGGCTGATATGGACTGCTCCGCAAGAGGACTTGGAACTGACAAGCTTTCACTTGCTACACAGGAAGATGCTAACGCTGCTATCGACAAGATCGATAACGCTCTTAACAAGGTTTCCATGGTAAGAGGTACATTCGGTGCTGTTCAGAACAGACTCGAACACAAGATCGATAACCTCAACACAACAAGCGAGAACCTCACATCTGCTGAGTCCCGTATTCGTGATACTAACATGGCAGAAGAAATGATGAACTTCACAAAGAACCAGATCCTTGCTCAGGCTTCTCAGTCCATGCTCGCTCAGGCAAATCAGCTTCCTCAGGGTGTTCTCTCACTCCTCCAGTAAGTTTGATACTGATTCAGAGTTTATCATTGCAGCTTAAATGCGCTTAATAACTGCATAAAATTATCCTCCTCGGCTTTTAAAGTCGGGGAGGATTTTTTTTAATATATTATAGTATACCCTTTAAAATTTGTGTAACAGCTTTTTCGTTGACAAAACTTGCCGAAAGTGATATAATTGTCTCGAATTTTTGGTTTATGAAAAAGAGGTCTGAAAAAATGAAGTATCTTAAACAATTCGGCATTATACTTGCGATCTCGTTTATCGGCGAGATACTCAACGCAGTTCTGCCGCTGCCTATCCCTGCGGGAATTTACGGGATAGTGCTGCTCTTTATCCTGCTCGAAACAAAGGTCATAAAGCTTGAAGCGGTCAGGGAAACGGGAAATTTGCTCATCGATATCATGCCCGTTATGCTCGTTCCGCCTGCTGTTGAGCTTATGGACTACTGGGGTATTGTCAAGCCGCAGGTTCTCAAATATGTCATTGCGACGGTCGTTTCGACTATTATTGTAATGATAGTTTCGGGACTTGTGACAGAGGGCATTATACGTTTTGGAAAGAAGGCGAAGTCCGAATGAAAGAAATGCTGACAAATTCCGTATTTTTCGGGGTATTTATAAGCGTTGGTTCATACATACTTGCCGACATACTCAAAAACAAGTTCAAAACTCCGCTTTTAAATCCGCTGCTCATTTCAACGGCGGTGACAATTGCAGTCCTCGCACTCGGCGGAATGGATTATGAGAGCTATCAGACGGGCGGAAAGTACCTCAATTACTTCCTCACGCCTGCAACGGTCTGCCTTGCGATACCGCTTTATGAACAGTTTGAAAAGCTGAAAAAGAACGCAGCTGCGATAATGATAGGAATAATTTCGGGTATGCTGACAAGCTTCTGCTCGATACTCGTTATGGCGCTGATAATGAAATTCTCGCACGAAGAATATGTAACGTTCCTGCCGAAGTCTATCACAACGGCGATCGGCGTTGGCGTTTCGGAGGAGATCGGCGGTTATGTCGGCGTTACGGCGGCTGTTATCGTTATAACGGGTATTCTCGGAAACATCATTGCGGATGGCATTTTCAAGCTTTTCCACATCAACGAACCCGTTGCAAGGGGAGTGGCACTCGGAACATCTTCGCATATCCTCGGCACGGTCAAGGCGCTTGAACTCGGCGAAACGGAGGGAGCTATCAGCTCGCTTTCCGTTGTTACGGCAGGACTTATGACGGTTATTTTCGCACCGATATTCGCTAACTTTATTTAAGGAGATAGGCTATGTACAAACTTGCGGTTTTTGATATGGACGGAACGATACTTGACACGCTCGAGGACTTAAAGGACAGCACGAATTTTGCGCTCGAAAAGTGCGGTTATCCGACGAGGAGCTATGACGAGGTGCGCAGATTCGTAGGAAACGGCATCAGAAAGCTCATCGAACGAGCAGTCCCCGAGGGACTTACCGTTGAGCAGATCGACCGTGTACACGAAGTTTTCACGGAGCATTACAAGGTGCATTGCGCTGACAAGACCAAGGCTTATGACGGCATCAAGCCGCTTTTGGAAAAGCTTCGTGCGGGCGGAGTAAAGACGGCTGTTGTTTCAAACAAGGCTGACTACGGCGTTCAGGAGCTTTGCAAGGAATATTTTGACGGACTTTTCGATTATGCTGTCGGCGAACGTGAGGGCATACGCAGAAAGCCTGCACCCGACGCTGTGAACGAGGCTCTGAGGGTTCTCGGAATGAGTAAGAGCGAGGCTGTTTACATCGGCGACTCGGACGTTGATTTTGAGACGGCGAAAAATGCGGAGCTGCCGTGCATTTCGGTGCTTTGGGGCTTCCGTGATGAAGAATTTCTCCGCGAAAAGGGTGCAACGCTGTTTGTTCACGACCCTGCGGAGATATATGACATTGTAATGGCTTGAAAGGCGGTATAAGATGTACACACCTAACGAAAAGCGATACGAAAAAATGGTTTACAACCGCTGCGGAAAGAGCGGCTTGAAGCTGCCTGCGGTTTCACTTGGATTATGGCAGAATTTCGGTCACACGGGCGTTTTTGCCAATGCGGAGGAAATGGTTCACACGGCATTTGACCTCGGCATTGTGCATTTTGATCTTGCGAACAACTATGGTGAACCATACAATGGCAGTGCCGAGGAAAACTTCGGCAGGATCTTGGACAGGGGAATGAGAGAATACCGTGACGAGCTCTGCATTTCGACAAAGGCAGGCTACGATATGTGGGAAGGTCCTTACGGCACGAAAAACGGTTCGAGAAAGTACCTCACCGCTTCACTCGACCAGAGCCTTAAACGAATGAAGCTTGATTATGTTGATATTTTCTATCATCATATTTTTGACCCGAACACGCCGCTTGAAGAAACTGCGCTTGCGCTCGACAATGCTGTTAATCAGGGCAAGGCGCTTTATGTCGGCATTTCCAACTACAACACGCAGCAGACAAAGGAGATAACGGCTATCTTCAAGGAGCTGCACACGCCGTTCATAGTTAATCAGCCGTCCTATTCGATGCTCAACCGCTGGATAGAGCGTGACGGTTTGGACAAGTATGCTCAGGAAAGCGGCATCGGACTTGCGGTATTTTCGCCGCTTTATCAGGGTTTCCTCACGGGACGTTATTTAAAGGGTATCCCTGCGGATTCGCGCGTTGGCAAGGGTGCGACATGGATAGGCAATGAGCTTGACGATAAAATGGTTGACCGTCTTAACAGGCTCAATTCCATTGCATCAAAGAGGGGACAGACACTATCGCAGATGGCGCTTTCGTGGGTGCTTCACAACAAGGCTGTTGCGACTGTGCTTATCGGTGCGAGCCGTCCCGAGCAGATAAAGGAAAATGCTGCCTGCATTGAACATCTTGATTTCACCGATGCGGAGATCAAGGAGATAGAAGAGCTTATAAAGTAAAAAAAGAGCGTACATTCTGTTTGTGAATGTACGCTCCTTTTTGTTATACGCTTTTTAATTTGTGCGCTGCTTTTTGCGGCTGACTTTATTCTTATACATATTTGCATCTGCTTCTTCGAGAAGCTCGTCGATATCGAGGTCGGGGGTGAAGAGGCGTATTGCAGAGCCGATGCTTGCCGATATTTCATAAGGCTTGCCCGAGGATTTGTTTATTTCCGAGAGGGCAAGGTTGAAGCGTTCGGAACGAATGACCTGATCGATATTGTTATATTTTCCGACACCTATCATATAGAATTCATCGCCGCCTGCGCGGACGCAGATCTCGTTATTTCGCTTTACGCTGCTGACGGCTGCGGAGATAGCGTTTATTCCGTAGTCGCCCTCGCTGTGGCCGTAGGTATCGTTGATATGTTTAAGACCGTCCATATCGATGACGAAGACTATGACGGAATCGCCTGTATTTGCGGTGCTTAAAAGCTCGCGGATATTAACGTCCATTCCTCGGCGGTTATAAAGTCCCGTCATTGCGTCACGCTCGGAGAATTTGAGTATTTCCTCGCGGATACGGAGCATTTCAAGGCAGTTATTGACGTTTCGTATCCAGTTTACGTCTACCGTGTTTATTGTCTTTAATGCTGAAAGCCTGCTTTCCAGAACGGCATAGCCGATTGAATACTCGTTGAAATGAACGGGTATAAAGTAGAAGACGGACGGCTCGCTGCGTTCTTCGGAGAGCTGTGGGAGCATGAGCTTCGTATCAAAGGATCTACGGAAATCAAAGCTTGCAAAGTCACCCGAATGATTCCGCTGCATATTGTTGTAGGAAACGGCGAGAACCATTTTATCGGGATAACCCTTGACCTGACGCTCGGAAGTGTCAAGGAAATTTTCATTTAGGCATAGATAGAATCTGTCAATCGGTTCGAGAAGGTAAGCGTGGCTGATGATCTTTTCAAGACCGTTCGTGATGCTTTCGGCACTTGTGAGGTCTTCGAGCATATAGCTTTGGAGAAGAAGGCTGATATCGTAATTTGAATCGGTGAGCTTACCGTTATGGTAGTTATGATTGACATTGAAAAGAGAATCGTAGAGGCGGCTGCGGAGATATTCATAGTTTTCCTGACAGCCGCAGCTTGAACAGATTTTCAGACCTGTTTCGGGAAAATCGGGCGGATCGAGGACAGGCGCATCGGGATCGATGAACGAATGGAGCTTGTTTACTGCCAATGCCGCTGCGTGTGATACGTTTGGTGCGTATGTTGTGACGGTGATATTGTTGAGGGCGGCTTCGGTAGTCGCATCATAGCCGGTAACGATTATCTGATCGGGGACTTTTATGCCCTTTTCGGTAAGGCGGCGGATAAGTCCTATCGCCATATGGTCGCTGGCGCAGATAACGGCTTCGGGCATCGGAACTTCTCCGCCTGCAATAGAATCGGCAAGCTTTTCGCCGCCGCTGTACCAGAAATCCCCGTAGAAAATATTGTTTTCGTTAAATTTTAAATTTCGTGAGGAGTATTCATCGAGGCAGCCGCCGAGACGGTCGTTGGAAACGGCATAGCCTTTCATTCCTGTAAGAAAATACACTTTTTCAGGGTCACATTTATGTACATCGAGGATATGTGCGGTTATTTCGGTAAAAGCTATCCTGTCGTCCGTTGCGACAAGGGGGAGATCGCTGTACGGATAGTCGATGAGAACGACAGGCTTTGTTGTTTTTTGACCGATGTACTTCATGATCCCATCGAGCTTCTGGTATTGTTCGCTTTCGGAGAGCAGTATCGAAGGGATTATCAGTCCGTCAATAAGATCAAAGTTGATAAGCTCAAATATATTCAATTCGCCTTTTAAATAAGATTTAAAGTAGTGGCATACCTGAACAAGCGGAGAAAATGCTGCCACATCATAGTCGTACAGCCGACACTGCGTAAGCAGACCTTGCATTAAGCGCTGATGATATATTCCCTCGGGGTTTGCCGTCAAAACCCCTATAAGCTTTCTTTTAGCCATAGGCTCTCCTTCTAAAGACAACGTGTAAACAATTAAATATGTATATTTGATAATGAGGATATCGTGCGATAATAAACTATACAGTTATATGTTACCAAAAATATATTTACAATGTGTTAAAATAATATTGTAATATTATTAATCGAGTCAAAATTTAACGTAAATAACAGTTAATTTGTGAAAAATGGCGGTTGACAAGCTTTGAAAAGTATGATATATTAGCTTTGATGTACTCATAGGGGAGTACAAAAATAAATTTTATCTTTAGGAGAGGTAATAATTATGAAATTTTCAAAGCTTTTAAGCGCAGCTTGTGTTGCAGCTATCGCAGCTTCCGCACTTGCTATCCCTTCATCTGCAGATGAGGTTTCCTATCACGCATATCTCGGCGTTCAGTCCGCAAGCTACACATTCAGAAATGCTTGGAACGAACCAAACTACGGTCAGGGCGTAACTTCCGATGACGGAATGGTTTACTTCGATCAGCTCACAGGCTGGGAAAATCCCGGCAACATCGCTGTAAACAAGGGCGGTGTATTCACAGACGCAGAGATCACAGGCGACGGTACATACAGCGTTTCCGTTACTGATTTCGACTTCGGTGAAGATGAGACACTCAACCTCCTTTTCATTTCCACAGATATCCCTCTTGATGCAGGCATCACTATTTCCGACCTTAAGGTGATTATGGACGGCAACACAAAGTACACATTTGATGAAGCTTACCTTAATCCTGACGACAAGGAATATGTCAGCCCGATGTGCATCAACATCTGGAACGATGATCTCGGCAAGCAGGACGGTCTTTTCGGCTACATGATGCCTACAGATTCCATCGAACTCCAGTTCACAGTTTCCGGAACAGGCGTTGAAGCTGAAACAACAGAAGCTGCTGCTGAAGAAGTTACAGAAGAAACAACAGAAGAAGTTACCGAATCAGAAACAACAGAAGAAGTAACAGAAGCTGAAACTGAGGCTGAAACAGAAGCAGAAACAGAAGCTGCTGAAACAGAAGCCGCTGCTGCTGACACACAGCCTGCAGAGGAATCTTCTTCATCAAACGTTGGCGTTATCATTGCTATCGTTGCTGCTGTAGTAGTTGTTGCAGTTGTAGTTGTAGTAGTTGTTAAGAAGAAGAACTAAAGTGGGGAAGCCCCCACGGGCGGTTCGCGCCATGCTCCGCTTCGCTGCACTCGATATGATTAAAATGGGTTTACAGCCGCGGATAAGGTTAGTGCAGGCGTGGTGGGGAAGCCCCCTGCGGCAATGTTCATTTATTGATAAATGAATTGACAGCTGCTTGGCTGATCTAAACTTTACGCTGCCTGATATTGGTGTTATTTTATAATACTGATATCAGGCAGCTTTGTTTATATTCAACAAAAATTATCATCTAACATTATATAATATAGGCATTGTTTTGACTTTTGAAAAATGTTATAATCAAATTGTAACAATAGCACTTTGGAAGAAATGTATGTTTTTGACAGAGTGTAAACGATTGCAGAACATTCCGTAATGTTCTGCATAATTCCTCAAAAGGAGAGAGAATATGAAATTCAAGAAAATTGCAGCCGGAGTTCTTGCTCTGGCAATGGCTGCTTCATTTGCAGGCTGCGGCAGCAACACAGCAAATGATTCGGCTTCAACAACAGCATCATCAAGCGCAGACGCTGACAACGGCGGTGACGCAGCAGATGACGGCGGCAGCTCCGCATCTTCCGGCGAAGTTGCTTCATTCTCCGAGCTTTACGGTGATGAGACCATTCAGCTCACAGCTTACAGCCAGCTCGCTAACTACTCCGGCAAGCTCACAGGCTGGTTCGCTAAGATCTTAAAGGACAAGTTTAACTGCGAGATCACAATTATTCCTGAGGCTGACGGCGCATTCGATACAAGAATGGAAGCAGGCGACCTTGGCGACCTCGTTGTTTTCGGTTCGACAGGCACAAACTATCAGAGAGCTGCTCTCGGCGGACTTCTCTTCGATTGGAACGAAGATAATATCCTTTCCGATTACGGCCCTTACATAAAGGAACACATGCCTTACGCTATTCAGAACAACGCTCAGCTCAGCAATTCTTTCGGCGCAGGCGAAACAGTTTACGGTATCGGTCACAACATCGCTACCAACCCTGAAGATCACGAAGCGTTCTTCTACACAATGGACGTTCGTTACGATCTTTACAAGGAACTCGGTTACCCCGAGGTAAAGACTATCGATGATTTCTATGATCTTATGGTAGCTATGAAAGAGATCTGCCCGACTGATGAAACAGGCAGCGAAACCTATGCTACCTCTCTCTGGCCTGACTGGGACGGCAACATGGTAATGTACGTTAAGGCATTTGCAACCTGCTACTATGGCTACGATGAAATGGGCTTCGGTCTTTACGATGTTGAAAACGGCACATATCACGATGCCCGTGAGGAAGACGGTCCTTACATGAAGTCCCTCAAGTTTTTCAACAAGCTTTATCAGGCAGGTCTTATCGATCCTGACTCCATGACACAGACCTACAACGAAATGGCTGAAAAGGTTACCGCAGGCGGTACATTCTTCTCTATCTTCGACTATGCCGGTTCTGCACTTTACAACACAGAAGAGCATCTTGCAGAGGGCAAGGCAATGTACCCTGTTGTTCCCGAAGATGCAACACCTCTTTGCTACGGTATGAACGTACTCGGCGGCAACAGAGTTTGGACTATCGGCTCTAAGACCGAATACCCCGAGCTTTGCATGGCTATCATCAACTACCTTGCAACTCCTGAGGGATATATGACATACTGGTATGGTCCTAAGGATCTTTGCTGGTACTATGATGAAGAGGGCAACTCCTGCCTTACCGAATTCGGTGAGACCTGCCAGGCTGACAAGAAGGGCACAAAGATGCCTGATGAATGGGGCGGCGGTACATTCGATGAAGGTTCGTTCCAGGTAAACAACACAACTTGGACAAGAGATGCTTCCAACCCTGATTCCAACGGCGACACATACAACTATCAGAACTGGAAGAGCAGACGTTCCAACGCTACTTATGATATCCTTGCTGACTGGAGAGAACACACAGGCTGCTACGATACACAGGAATATATGAACACTGTAAACTACAAGGTTTCCCTTGCAACAGCTTACTCCGAATCTGCACAGTCCGATGACCTTAAGGTTGTATGGCAGCAGGTTGCAAAGTGCATCGTTGACTACTCCTGGAGAGCTATCTACTCCACTTCCGATGAAGAATTCGACAAGAATGTCAGCGAAATGCTTGCTAAGTGCAAGGAATACGATCCTGACGATCAGTGCCTTAACTGGTGCTTGAACGAAGCAGCACTCAGATGCTCTTACGAAGATCAGGTTAGATAAGATAATTTAACTTAATGCAATGAGGCTTCTGCGGACGATATGTCCTGCGGAAGCCTTGATTTTTTAGGAGAAACAGTTATGCTTAACGAAAAGCTTATAATTGAAATGGCGAAATTCGACCGCGGCGACCCTAAGCGGATACAGCATTTCACCAAGGTATATGAATACGCGCACACTATCGGAGTGCTTGAAAAGCTTGATGAAAAGACGCAGAAAATTCTTGATGCAGCTTCGATAATGCACGATATCGGCATAAGACCGAGCGAGGAGAAATACGGACGCTGTGACGGCAAGCTTCAGGAGCAGGAAGGCCCTGCTTATGCACGGGAAATGATGAACAAATTCCCCGAGATATCGCCCGAGGAGGCGGAGAGGGTATGCTTTCTTATCGGGCATCATCACACTTATACGGGCGTGGACGGTTTGGACTGGCAGATACTTCTTGAAGCGGATTTTCTCGTCAATGCGTATGAGGACGGGCTTTCAAAGGAGAGCATAAAGACGTTCCGTGAAAAGATTTTTCGCTCGAAAACGGGAACTGCGCTGCTTGACATAATGTACGGAATTTGAATTTCTTGGTGAAATAACTGTGAAAACCCTTGTAAAATATCAACCTTTGTGGTAGAATATAATTTGTACGAAAAATATTCTGAAAGGATGATATATATGGCAAAAAGACCACTCGTGCCGATCACACTTCTCACAGGTTACCTCGGCGCAGGAAAAACTACACTTATCAACCACGTTCTGAACAATCAGGAGGGTTATAAAACCGCTGTTATTGTCAACGATATCGGCGAAGTAAACATCGATGCTGAACTTATCCAGAAGGGCGGTACTGTTACACAGAAGGACGACAACCTCGTTCCGCTTTCCAACGGCTGTATCTGCTGTACGCTTAAGGTTGATCTTATGAATCAGATCACAGATCTTATCGAAACAGGCAAGTTCGACTACATTCTTATCGAAGCAAGCGGTATTTGCGAACCTCTCCCGATCGCACAGTCCATTTCCGTTCTCGAGGGCAAGGTAGACAAGCGTTATCCTGCTATCTGCCGTCTTGACAACATCGTTACGGTTGTCGATGCGCTCAGAATGGCAAGCGAATTCGGCTGCGGCGATGATCTTCTTGCTGATGATATCGGCGAAGAGGATATTGCAAATCTTCTCATTCAGCAGATCGAATTCTGCACGACTATTATCCTCAACAAGGTAGACAAGGTAACTCCCGACCAGCTCGGCAGAGTTAAGGCTATGATAAAGACACTTCAGCCTAAGGCTAAGATAATCGAAGCAAGCTACGGCGAAGTTGCTGTTTCCGATATTCTCGACACAAAGTCTTATGATTTTGAAGAAGCTGTTACTTCCGCAGGCTGGGCAAAGGCTTACGAAGAGGGCGTTGACGAGGAAGACGAGCACGAGCATCATCACCACCACCACGATCATGATGACGATGACCACGATCACGACCATGAGCACGAACATCATCACGATCATGACCATGATGAGCACGACCATGACCACGATGAGCATGAGCATCACGAACACAAGTATGATGAATTCGGCAATTGCAGCTGCGGACATCATCATGACCACGAACACAATGATGAAGAGGGAGAGGCTGAGGAATACGGCATCGGCACTTTCGTTTACCGCCGCCGCAGACCGTTCAATCAGGACAAGTTCGGTGAATTCGTTGAGAACTGGCCTAAGTCCATAATTCGCTGCAAGGGTATGCTTTGGTTCTCCGATGACCGCGACAATGCTTATGTTTTCGAGCAGGCAGGCGTTCAGATCAACGCTACCGAATCGGGCAAGTGGTTCGCATCTGCTCCAGAAAAGGAAAGAAAGCGTCTTCTCAAGCAGTATCCTGAAATTGCCGAGGATTGGGACGAAATTTACGGCGACCGTGAGATAAAGCTTGTATTTATCGGTCAGAAAATGGACAAGCACGGCATTACCGATGCTCTTGACGCTTGTCTTGACGACTAAACAAAAAATATTTTTGAGAAAATTTTTTCTGTTACCACTTGACAACGCATAAAATTGTGCTATAATAAAGTTTATAGAAGTAAACCGATGATTAAGATTAGTAACCGAGATCAATTCGCTTCCAGAGAGCCGCAGTTGGTGAAAAGCGGCGCGCAATATCTCAGTGAATGGACTTATGAGGGTCAACTGAACGAGAAATTCAAGTAGGAAGAACGTTTTGCATACGTTATAATGCTTTCGAGTGCGCTCTTTTATGGGCGAATTTGGGTGGTACCGCAGGATATAACAGTCTTGCCCCTTTGTATTTGGGGCAAGGCTTTTTTTATTGCTTTTGAACCGTTTTTATTGCTTTTAAACCGTGTGAATAGCGGTTTAAAATAAATCAATCATTCATTCCTATTTAAATTAAGGAGAGAGAATTATGAAAATGAAGAAGATTATGGCTGCAGTAGTTGCAGCAGCAATGACACTTGCTTTCGCAGGCTGTTCATCAACAAACACAGACACAAACGCTGATGCGAATGCTGACACAAGCGTAGCTGCCGATGCAGCAGACACAACTGCCGAAAAGGACAGCTACACTATCGGTGTTATCCAGTACGGCAGCCACCCGTCACTTGACAACTGCTATCAGGGCATTGAAAATGGTCTTATGTCGAGCTCTATCGCTGACAAGATCACTATCGACCGTCAGGACGGCAACTTCGACAGCGCTACCTGCGACTCTATCGCAAAGAACATGGCATCGAAGAACTACGACCTTATTTTCGCTATCGCAACTCCTGCGGCTGTTTCCGCTTATTCCGCAACACAGAATTCACAGACACCTGTAATCTTCACAGCTGTTTCCGACCCTGTTGCAGCAGGTCTTGTTGAGAGCCTTGACGCAGGTTCTAAGAACTGCATCGGTACTTCCGATATCCTTGACCTCGAAGCTCAGGTCGCTCTTATCCAGGCACTTCAGCCTGATGTAAAGACAATTGGTATTCTTTACACAACTTCCGAAGCAAACTCCGTTTCCAACCTTGCAAGACTTGAAGAGATCACAAGCACAATGGGCATCACTGTTGAATCTCAGGGCGTTCAGGGTGCTGCTGATGTACCTCAGGCTGCTGCTTCACTCGCTGCAAAGGTTGACTGCATCAACAACTTCACCGATAACAACGTTGTAAGCAACCTTTCCGTTCTTCTTGAAAAGGCTAACGCTGCAGGCGTTCCTGTTTACGGCTCTGAAATCGAACAGGTTTACAACGGCTGCATCGCTTCTATCAGCATTGACTATGTTGCACTCGGCGAAAAGACCGCTGAAATGGGACTTGAAGTTCTCAACGGTGCTGATCCTCAGACAATGGCTGTTGGTACTATCACAGAGGGTACTCCCGTTGTAAACACTGACGTACTTGCACAGTTCGGCATTGAGCTTCCTGAATCCTATGCAAACGCAGAAAAGGTTACAACAGGCGGCAATTCCGAAGAATAATTTATAACAAATTTTACTGCGAAGTGAATGAAAATTTGCTTCGCAGCTTAAAGCGGCGGAAAATGCTCCGCTGTTTTAAGCTGCGAAACAGCGGCGACACCGACAAGGTCGGTTCTGATTTTTACGGAGGAATTATATGAACGTTATTCTCAATATTCTGATAGTAACTCTTGAAGAGGGTCTTATGTATGCGCTTATGGCTCTCGGAGTTTACATCACTTACAGCATACTTGATTTCCCCGACCTTTCGGTTGACGGAACATTTCCGCTCGGAGCTATTCTTTCGGGCATACTTATTATGAAGGGTGTGAACCCATGGCTTTGTCTGCTCATTGCATTTGCAGTGGGAATGTTGGCAGGAACGGTGACGGGTCTGCTTCACGTCAAGCTGAAAATTCGTCCTTTGCTTTGCGGAATCCTTATTTACACGGGTTGTCTTTCGATTAACCTTGTAATGCTTCTCAAAGGCACGGGCGGAAAGGCTATTGCTACGTTCTTCAACAAGGACACTATTTTCAACAGCTCGCTCGGTGCGCTTATTCCGGAGAGTATCGGCGGATATTATCTCAGAACGACGATAGTTTCGCTTATTCTTGTAATTATATGCAAGGTTTTGCTTGATCTTTATCTTAAAACGAAGTCGGGACTTCTTCTCCGTGCGACGGGCGACAATGAAAAGTTCGTGACGATGCTCGGTCAGGACAACGGCGTTTCAAAGATACTCGGACTTGCGATAGGAAACGGCTTTGCGGCACTTGCAGGCTCGGTAGTTGCGCAGTCAAAGGGTTCTGCCGATCAGCAGATGGGTGTCGGAATGGTAGTTCTTGCGCTTGCATCGGTAATAATCGGACTCAGCGTATTCAAGAAAGTTTCGTTTATGAAAGCGACGACTATGGTAATTCTCGGCTCGATACTTTACAAGGGCTGTTTGTCGGTCGCACTTGCGCTTGGTTTGCCTACGGAGTATCTGAAGCTCCTTATGGCGCTTATTTTCACCGCTGCACTCGTGTTCAGCAACGGTTTTGGCTTAAAGGGAAGGAGGACATCCAATGCTTCAGCTAAATAACATAGTTAAGGTTTTCAACAAGGGTACAGTTGATGAAAACGTGCTTTTCAACGATTTCAGCTTCAAGGTGAACAAGGGTGACTTCATTTCCGTTATCGGCTCGAACGGCAGCGGCAAGACGACGCTCCTTAACCTTGCCTGCGGAACTATGCAGCCGGACAGCGGTTCTGTAATTTTTGAGGGAAAAGACATCACAAAGGTGAGCGAATACAAGCGTGCGAAGTTCATCGGACGTGTACTCCAAGACCCGAGAATGGGAACTTGCGGAAGTCTTTCCATACTTGAAAATATGGCTCTTTCCGACAACAAGAACAAGGCATACAACCTTTCTCCTGTTATAAACAAAAAGCGTGTAGATTATTACAAGACCCTGCTTGAGCAGTGCGGAATGGGACTTGAAAACCGCATGGGTGTAAAGGTCGGTTCATTGAGCGGCGGTCAGCGTCAGGCTTTGGCGCTTATCATTGCGACTATGACGGACATAAAGATGCTCATTCTTGATGAACACACGGCGGCGCTTGACCCGAAATCTTCCGAAACGCTTATGCAGATAACGGATAAGATCGTCAAGGAAAAGCAGCTCACGACGCTTATGGTAACGCACAATCTTCGTTTCGCTGTTGAATACGGCAACAGAATGGTAATGATGCACTCGGGAAATGCTGTGATGAATCTTTCCGAAGAGGAAAAGAAGCAGACGGGCATTGATGATATTCTTGACAAATTCAATGAGATAAGCATTGAAGTAGGAAACTAAGCGGGGATGCCCCGCGGCAAGTTCGCGCTGCGCTGCACTTCGTTCCGCTTTGTTTGCGTAGGAAATAAGTTTATGTTCGCGAAGAGGGTTTTTGACGGTTCAAGTTTATTGGATTCGGCAGGGAAGCCCCGTGGCAGATTCGCGCTGCGCTGCACTTCGTTCCGCTTTGTTTGCGTAGGAAATAAGTTTATGTTCGCGAAGAGGGTTTTTGACGGTTCAAGTTTATTGGATTCGGCAGGGAAGCCCCGTGGCAGATTCGCGCTGCGCTGCACTTCGTTCCGCTTGGTTTATGTTGGAAATAAGTTTGTGTTCGCGAAGAGGGTTTTTATAACTTGATATAAAATAAACGCTTATCAATTTTGCGGTTGATAAGCGTTTAAATTATATTCCTTTTTTGCGGATAACGACGCGGAAAACTCTTGCTATTGAGGAAATGGCGAAGATGCCCATTGCGATAGCGCCTGCGGCTGCGAATGCGGCTGTACACTGGTCGGCGAAGCTTTGCGTTTCGCCGTTGATGAGTGCTATCATTGCCTGATATATGAGTTTTCCGGGGACGAGCGGTATAATTGCTACGACGAGGTACATATTGACGGGGACGTGCAGTCTTCTTGCGAGAAATTCCGAATAGACGGCTATCGCGCAGGTGGCGAAGAAATAGCAGAGCGGTTCGCTGCTGCCGCCGAGTTCGGCTGCGTTGAAGATGACTTGGCTTATGACTCCGCCGACTGCTGCGGCTATTATATGGCGAAATCGGATATTGAACTGTATGCCGAATGCTATTGATGCGATAAAGCTATACAATGCAGGCAGGACGAGGTCGTTCAGGACGTTCATTTTGGTTTAAACACCGCCTTTATTTAAGAACTTGTCAACATAGAAAAAATATGGTATAATAAAAGCTATGAGATACACA
>CALANW010000007.1 GCA_937926145.1 uncultured Ruminococcus sp.
CAGATGTCTGATATTTGCTTAGGTTAGTGCATATGGGGCAGCGCCCCATTGTCGCAGGTCAATTTGACCTTTAGCAGAAAGCGAAACTCCTTAAACTAACAGCAAAAGCTTGCCGCAATAGCGTAATCAGTAACAAATCAAAAGGCGCAATTCACAAAGATAATGGAGAACGAAATATGAGAAATCAAATTTCGTAAAGCCATAATAGTGAATTGCGCCTTTTTTAGCTGTTACTGATTTCGTTATTGCTGTAAACTTTGTGCTGTCAGTTTAGAGAGTTTCGCTTCTGCGGAAGCGACGAGGTCGCTGCCCCTCGCCCCCGCGAGCTGTGCTCAGCGTGCTAAATTTAGCATGACCAGCTGCTTGGCTTCGCGGTTCTGCAACTGATTTTGTTTTGCAAAATACTGTGATAATCACTTTTCCCTATTGAAAATCGGCGAATTTTAGTGTATAATAATATACAACAATTTCTTTTTAAGGAGATAATATTATGAGTAACGCTTTTAAAGCTGCGGATATTCTTCTTCCGCATAATATTGAAATGGAAAAATGGTCGGTAGTTGCCTGCGACCAGTACACTTCTGAACCCGAATACTGGGAAAAGACCGAGCAGATCATTGGTGATGCTCCCTCTACTCTTCGTCTCATTCTCCCCGAAGTATATCTCGAAAGCGACAACGTTGACGCTCGCATTGCGGACATACATAAAAATATGGACAAATACCTTGCCGACAACATTTTTGACGAGTACAAGAACGCTATGATCTATGTTGAACGCACCACCGCTGACGGCGTAAGAGCGGGCATTGTCGGTGCTATCGACCTTGAAGAATACGACTACCGCAAGGGCAGCAAATCCTCCGTCCGTGCGACCGAAGCTACCGTTGTTGAGCGTATCCCACCGAGAATAAAGGTCAGAAACGGTGCGCCTCTTGAGCTTCCGCACATTATGATACTCATTGACGATGCAAAGCGCACCGTTATCGAAAAGCTTTCCGCAAAAAAGGATCAGCTCAAAAAGGTGTATGACTTCGAGCTTATGCAGGGCGGCGGTCACATCGCAGGCTATCTCCTCGGCGAAGATGATATTGCCGAAGTTACGGCTGCACTTGACGCTCTCGGAAACGCTGACGACTTCAACGCAAAGTACGGCTTGAAGAACGAACCCGTTATGCTCTACGCAATGGGCGACGGAAACCACTCCCTTGCTACCGCAAAGGAATATTACGAGCAGTTAAAGCGTGAAAACCCTGACAAGGATATGTCCGCTCACCCTGCACGTTACGCTCTTGCCGAAATAGTGAACCTCCACAGCGATGCGCTTCGCTTTGAAGCTATCCACCGTATCGTTACCGGTGTTGACGTTGAAAAGCTTCTCGCCGCACTCAAAGCCGCACTTGAAACTTCCGAAAGCGGCAGCGGTCAGTCATTCGTTGTCGTAGACGGCAGCAAGGACGAAACTCTTTATGTCGGCAAACCGACCTCAAACCTCACCGTGGGCAGCCTCCAGCAGTTTCTCGATGCTTATGTAAAGGAAAATGGCGGCAAGATCGACTATATCCACGGCGAAGACGTTATCCGCAAGCTTGCAAAGGCTGATGACGCGGTAGGCTTCCTCCTCCCCGATATGGGCAAGGAAGAGCTTTTCCCGACCGTTATCAAGGACGGCGCGCTCCCGAGAAAGACTTTCTCCATGGGTCACGCGCAGGATAAGCGTTTCTACACAGAAGCGAGAAGAATTAATGCGTAATTAGTTAGGCTTCGTAAAATTATTGTAAAACAGGGCTGATCTTGTATCCGCCCTGTTTTTAACAGAGGTGAACTATGTCAAAGATATACCTTATCTGCGGCAAGATATGCAGCGGAAAAACATATTATGCAAAGCAGCTCAAAGAAAAATACAACGCTGTTATACTCTCAACAGACGAAGCAACTTTTGACCTCATCAATAACGAACAGGGCGAGTTCTACAATGTTTTTGCCGCCCGTGTGAATAATTACCTTAAAAAGAAAGCCGCCGAAATAGCTTTGGCAGGCGCAAACGTTATCCTCGACTGGGGATTTTGGACTAAAAAGGACAGAGCCGACATTTCCGCTTATTTTGCGGAAATGAATATCCCATTTGAGTGGCACTATATCGACATTGACATTGAAACTTGGCAAAGAAACATTGCCGAGCGCAATGCCAAAATCAAATCGGGAAACGGCGGCTCGGACTTTTATGTTGATGAGGGACTTTTGAACAAGGTCAACACAATATTTGAAGTTCCCGAACAGTCGGAGATAGACGTATGGATAATGCGTAATTTGTAATGCGTAATTAAAATTCTCAACAAAAAACGGTACAGTCACAATTTCGTAAAACGTTTTTGTGCCTGTACCGTTTTAATTTACTCTAACAAATCAATCTGCGAAGCTTAATTACGCATTACGCATTACGCATTTAATTTAAGCGTGTTTCTGTTCAAGGTCTTTCTCCGCCTTGGTCTGCTGAAGATATTCCGCATTTAAGCCGTCTGCCGTGCCGAACTGCTTTTCGTAGGAAGCATAGCAAAGGCTCGATGCAAGCTGTAAACGCAGGTGCGGAGGTGCAAGCGTTACATTCTCGGTTTCGGCAAAGCTGTTGTTTTGGTAAAGCTCCTCTGCCGCATCGCCGACAAGCACTATCTCGCCGTGATAACCCTTTATTCTCGAAACGATATCGGCCTCGGGCAGGATAGTATCGTCAAAAATTCTCGTTATAACGTCCTTATAAGAAGTGAAAAATGCCGTGTACATAAGGTCTGCGCGCGCTTTCATCACCGTGCAGACTACTCCCTTGTATCCGCGCATATTATATGCCAGCGATTCAAGGGTCGAAATTCCGACGCACTTCTTGTTCAGCGCAAAGCTCATTGCCTTGACAGCGGAAACGCCTATCCTAAGACCCGTATATGAACCCGGACCGTTGGAAACAGCCATTGCGTCTACCTCGTTGAGTCCAATGCCTGCGTTGCGCAGTACCTCGGTGCAGATCGGCATTATGACCTGCGAGTGGGTAAGGCGTGTTAAGACAGAAGTTTGTGCAAGAACGGCATTTTCGCTGCAAACAGCTACAGATGCGGTCTTTCCCGATGTATCAATTCCCAAAATGATCAAAACGCTCATCCCCTTTGACTTCTATTCGGCGCATATCTTCGCCGATATTTTCTATCGCAACAGTGATAATGTTCTTCGGCAGGCAGTCGGCAATG
The DNA here is from genome assembly GCA_937926145.1 of uncultured Ruminococcus sp. Classification (GTDB taxonomy): domain Bacteria; phylum Bacillota; class Clostridia; order Oscillospirales; family Ruminococcaceae; genus UMGS363. Next base: position 3,234 of record CALANW010000007.1, read on the forward strand.
TTCTCCGACCATTCCACCGCAATTACGCAGTCGTCCGAAAGATAGTCATAAAATCCTGTCGTTTCCAGCGCTTCTTCGTTCATTATCCGATACATATCGAAATGATAAAGCGTAAGCGCCTTTCCTCTGTATTCATTGACAAGCGCAAAGGTCGGCGAAGAAACCTCATCGGGAAGACCCATTCCTATCGCAAGTCCGCGAGTGAATGTGGTCTTTCCTGCGCCAAGACCGCCCTTGTATGCGATGATGTCACCGCCTTTGAGCATTGCTCCGATCTTTTCGGCAAAGGCTATTGTTTCCTCGGCCGAAGAAGTTGTAACTGTAATCATCTGAAAAATTTGCTCCAAAATCAAGTAATGACGTTTACAATATGAAAGCTTTCGCAGAAAAAGCTGATATTGTCATCTTCCAGCGAACGTATCCTGTAGCGCTTATCGCGCGAGTACCCGAGTGACTGCGTGTTCACGATATCGAAAGCGTTGAGCGGCGTAGTTACGCCCTTGCAGCCGATCTGGAACTCGCTGACGTTGAGAAAGTCGATCTCCGCCTTAAATTTGACGGGATCTTCGGAATAAAATGTCATAAACAGGCTCGGTACGAGCTGACCGTCCGTTCCGAGCGTTTCGGAATATTTGAACTCGCCGAAAGCGTCGAAATTATACCAGTAAAAGTCGCTGCAGATATCGGTTATCTGCTCAATACCGTAAATTTCGCGGAAGCCATTGCGCAGCTTGCATGGGTCTTCGGGAAAGACCATACATTTTCTCATTCCGTGGTTGTAATCCTCGAATCCCTGCTTTTTATACCAATGACGAAGGCTGTCCTCGCAGAATATCTGCACATTCATCTGATAAATTCCCGACTGGCAGTGGTAAACAAGACGCTTGACGATCTCCTCGCCGATCCCATGGCGGCGGTAATCAGGGCGAACGCAGATACCGCTCATAACTGCGGCGGTAAGTCCGTCCGATGCCACTCTGCCAAGTCCGACGAGTGTGTATCCGTCATAAGCATAGACGGAATAGAAGCTGTTTTTTGTAGCTTTTTCGATCTCTTCGTCCGTATAGCCCGGAAGGTTATACCAGTTTAATTTTTTGTACAGGTCGAGCTGGTCTTCATATTTTCTTGTTTCGGAAAAATAATCTATTTCCATAAAAAACTCTCCCGTTTCTTCCAAAAAAGAGAATTAAGATCTGATCTAAACGTACAAATACTGTGCATTACAAAAATACGGTGATTTTTTGTTACATTTGCACAGTATTCGGTGTATCAATTCAAACTCATTGGTTATATTATAACAGCTTTGTACCTGCGTTGTCAATATGTAATTCGTGAACTTTCCAATTTTTCAGTCCTAATTTTTCGAGAGCAAATTTCATCTTTCCGCAGAAAAATTCATTATCCGCATCGACAATAGCCATAAGTGACGGACCTGCGCCGCTCAGGTATGCAGCATACGCTCCGAGGCTGTATGCAGTTTCAAAAACATCGTGTCCGTGCGGGATGAGCTCCATACGGTAAGGCTGGTGAAGCTTGTCGTTCACAGCCGTGCGGAGGTTCTGATATTTGCCCGTGAGGAGCGAAGCTGAGAAAAGCGCAGCACGGGAAAGATTGAAAACAGCGTCCTTGTAGCTGACCTCAGTAGGAAGACAAGCACGCGCTTTTTCAGTCTTAAGCTCAAAATCGGGAATAACAACTACGAATTTCAACGTTGTGAAAACCTCCTGCTTTACCCAATGAACTTCCCTGCCGTCAAAAACGGCTGTAACTATGCCGCCGAGAAGCGCAGGAGCAGTGTTGTCGGGGTGTCCCTCGATCTGCGCCGAAAGATTGACAAGATCGTCCAGCCCGAGCGGTTCGCCCATAAGCTTGTTCGCACCGAAAAGTCCTGCGATTATGCAGGCGGACGAGCTTCCCAGACCTCTCGCCATAGGGATATTGTTGACCTGCTCAATAGTCAGACCCTTGAACGGTCTGCCGCATATCTCGAAAAGCGTTTTCGCAGATTCGTAGATAAGATTGTTTTCGCCCTCGGGTACGGGAGTTCCGTCAAGGCTTTTTATGAAGATACCGTCCGCTTCTTCCATATTTACATAATTATAGTATGTCAGCGCCAACCCGAGCGCATCGAAGCCTGCACCGAGGTTCGCACTCGTCGCAGGTACTTGGAGCTTTATCATTTTCATCAATTCCTTTTCAATTTATTCCAATTTCAGACTATGATATAAAACGGGCGGATATGGAATCCGCCCCGTTGCATATTATTTATATGGTTTTTTAGCTTTCAAGATTGAGAACTCTGATCTTTCCGAGAACCTTTCCGCCAAGCTGTGTGAGCTTTTCATCGAAGTCCTTTTCCTTGATCTCGGGAGTGATAAATGCGATCTCATCGGCAGGGCAGCTTTCTCTTGTGAGGAACTCAACTTCGCTGAATACTTCCTTTGCCTTGTCCTTGGAAACGCCCTGAACACGAACATAGAACGGAAGAACGTCCTCCTTGTAGTCAGCGATGAAGCTGTTGTCCTTGCTGTCCTCCCAGACCTGAGAGATCGAAGTCCCTTTCATCTTTGCAGCGTCGATAAGGTCAGCAACGATAGCGCTCGCTGTCGGGAACTTGCCTGCACCTCTGCCGTAGAACATTACCTGATCGATAGCATCACCGTAAACCATGATCCCGTTGAAAACGTCATTTACGCTGGAGAGCTGATTTGCTCCGCATACGAATGCTGGACGAACGATAGGAAGGATCTTTCCGTCAGCTGTTCTCTTTACCGAGCCGATGAGCTTTACTGCACCGCCCCAGCTTTCAGCATACTGAGCGTCCTCTGCGGTGATGCTCGAAATGCCCTCGCAGTGGACCCATTCGGGGTAAACGTGCTTGCCGAAAACGAGCGAGGAAAGAATACAGATCTTGCGGCAGGCATCGTGACCCTCAACGTCCGCTGTCGGGTCTTTTTCGGCATAACCGAGCTTCTGAGCTGTGGAAAGAGCCTCAGCAAAAGGCATATTTTCATTTATCATCTTTGTGAGGATAAAGTTTGTTGTTCCGTTAAGGATACCTGCAACGGCTGTGATGTCGTTTGCCGCAAGGCACTGGTGAAGAGGACGGATTATCGGAATAGCGCCGCCTGTTGAAGCTTCAAAAAGGAAGTTGCAGTTATGCTCCTTTGCTGTTTTGAGAAGCTCTGCGCCTTTCTTTGCAACGAGTTCCTTGTTCGAGGAAACAACGCTCTTTCCTCTTTCAAGGCAGCTCTTTACGAAATCGAATGCAGGGTTCACGCCGCCCATAACTTCGGCAACGAGAGTTACTTCGTCATCGTTGAGGATATCGTTGATATCCTTTGTGAACTTTCCCTCAAAAGGACTTCCGGGGAAATCTCTGATATCGAGGATATACTTGATATCGAGGTCTGTTCCTGCCTTTTCAACGATCTTGTTCTTGTTTTTGTAGAAAAGTTCAACTGTGCCTGAACCAACTACGCCGAAACCTAAAACTGCTATCTTTGCCATAAACTCTACTCCTTAATCTATATTCCCTTAAATACTTACTGTATAAAATTAACTTTATTCTCCCGAGAGTACACGGACTTCAACAACTCCGCCGAGCGTTTTCAGCTTATCCGCGAGCGAATATGCCTCGCTTCCGCTGCCGTGGAGCTTTGCGGTTATCGTCACCGCAGCCACACCGTCTATCGGGATATTCTGATTGAGCGTGAGGATATTCGCACCGAAGAGGTGTATCTCCGACAAAAATGACGAAAGAACTCCCGGCTCATCGCGCAGAACAGCATAAAAAGTCACTATCTTCTGCGTGAGCTTTTCTTCGTATGTGAAAACGCACTCACGATATTTATAGTAAGCGCTCCGCGAAATGCCTACCCTCTTGCAAGCCGAAGCTGAACTCTTCTCCTCGCCGCAGGCAAGCAGCTTTTTCACCTCGAGGACTTTCGGGAAGACCTCAGGCAGGACCTCTGTGCTTACTACTATAAATGAATTTTCGTTCATTGACTTTTTTCACTTCCTGACCGTGAACGGCTTTCTTGCTGTAACTTTAAAGCGAATATTCGTCCTTGTGCAAAAAACAACTGTATTCGCAATAAATACAATTATAGCAATTCACACTCGTTTTGTCAAGCTAAAATATGGCACAATTTTCATTTTAACATATTGTTCACAAAATAAAGCGGGCTGAATATATTTTCGGAAAGACTTGATTTAATCCAAGAATTGTGATATACTATAATAAACTATTTTTCCGAAGGGAGAGCCGTTCTTTTCGGGCGGCAGCTATTATTATGGATATTAGAAAAGATAAGATCGCTATCGGAAGCGACCACGCAGGCTATGCGTTGAAAAAAGAGATCATAAAGCACCTTGACGACCTCGGTGTCCCTTACATAGAGCTTGGCTGTATGGACGGAACGAGCTGTGATTATCCGCTCGTTGCCCGTGAGGTCTGCTCAAAGATCACCGACGGCACTGTAAAGCAGGCTATCCTTATCTGCGGAACGGGAATCGGCATCTCTATCGCCGCAAACAAGGTAAAGGGTATCCGTGCAGCACTCTGTACAGACGCTTACACCGCAAAATACACCCGCCTTCACAATGATGCTAACGTCCTATGTATGGGCGGACGCGTTACGGGCGCAGGCGTTGCGGAAGAAATGGTAGATGTTTTCCTCTCCACCGATTTTGAGGGCGGCAGACACCAGCGCAGAGTTGACCTTATTGAAGAATAATTATTTTTGGAGGTATTTATAAATGCAGAATGTTAAACTTATCGACCACCCCCTCGTTCAACACAAGATCACAATGATGAGAGATATCAACACGGGCACAAAGGAATTCAGAGAGCTCGCTTCCGAAACAGCAATGCTCATGTGCTATGAAGCTACCCGTGATCTTCCTCTTAAAACTGTTGAGATACAGACACCCGTTGCCGTTGCAAAGTCAAAGGTAATTTCGGGCAAAAAGATAGCTTTCGTTCCCGTACTCCGTGCAGGTCTTGCAATGGCTGACGGTATCATCGAGCTTCTCCCTGCCGCAAAGGTAGGTCATATCGGAATCTTCCGTGACCCCGAAACAAAGAATGCAGTTGAATATTACTGCAAGCTCCCGGTTGACGTTGCCGAAAGAGAAGTTATCATCACAGATATCATGCTCGCAACAGGCGTTACAGCCGTTAAGACTATCGATATCCTCAAAAATGCAGGCGTTAAGAAGATAAAGCTTATGTGCATCATCGCAAGCCCCGAGGGAATCGAAGCCGTAAACAAGGCTCACTCCGATGTTGAAATTTACTGCGGAAGCATTGACGACGGACTCAACGAACACAAGTATATCGTTCCGGGTCTTGGCGATGCAGGCGACAGAATCTTCGGAACAAAGTAATCAACTTTAAGTATAATACGATCAGTAAATTCCTGTATGGATAATTTCATTCATACGGGAATAAACTGTTTAAAGAGATAATACCGTGTAAAAAGCACTGATTTTCAGAAAATATGCTTTACATAATGTATCATCAGCCAAAATTATTACATTTTGTATATAAAATGATATGTTCATAACTTCAATATATTGAAAAAGGAGGCTGCTGCCAATGTGTGGAATTGTCGGATATGTCGGAAAGGAAGAATGTGCCGATATCCTTGTCGAAGCGCTTCGCAGACTTGAATACAGAGGCTACGATTCAGCAGGCATTGCCGTTTTTGAGGGCGACAGAATAAAGACCGTTAAAGCCAAGGGCAAAATTTGCCCCGAAGAGGGTGACAACAAAGGCACGGGATTAATGGCAAAGCTTGAAGCCGAGGGAAAACCCGTCGGAACGTGCGGCATCGGTCATACCCGTTGGGCAACCCACGGCGAACCGTCCGATATCAACTCTCACCCTATCGGAAACGGCAGAGTTTCCATTGTTCATAACGGCATCATCGAAAATTACCGCGAGCTGAAAGCTTTCCTAATCTCCAAAGGCTACGGATTTGAGAGCGAAACGGACACGGAAACCGTTGCAAAGCTCCTCGACTACTATTATGAGGGCGACCCGATAGACGCTATCACCAAGGCACTCGCGGATATCAGAGGCGCTTATGCGCTCGGCATTATTTTCCGTGAGCATAAAAATAAGATCTACGCCGCAAGAAAGGAATGTCCCCTTATCGTCGGCAAGGGCGAGGGTGAAAACTTCATCGCCTCGGATATAACCGCTATTCTCCAGCGTACACGCGATTACTACCTGCTTGACCCGAACGAAATTGTAGAAATTACCGAAGATTCAATAAAATTCTTCGATCTTCATAGAAATCCTATCGAAAAGGAACTCCAGACCGCAACTTGGGACATCGAATCCGCAGAAAAGGGCGGCTATGAGCACTTTATGCTCAAAGAGATACACGAACAGCCCTCCGCTGTAAGAAATACTATCTCGCCGCGTATTTTTGACGGACTCCCGAGATTTGAGGAAGAATGTGGTCTTTCCTACGAAAAGATCCGCAGCTATAAGAACATTTTCATCGTCGGCTGCGGCTCGGCTATGCACGCAGGTATGGTCGGAAAGTACGTTATCGAAAAGCTCGCAAGAGTTCCCGTTACCGTCGATATCGCCTCGGAATTTCGCTACCGCGAACCGCTCGTCACCGACAAGGACCTCGTTATCATAATTTCGCAGTCGGGTGAAACCGCTGATACTCTTGCCGCTTTGAAGCTTTCCAACTCGCTCGGCGCTGATACGCTCGCGCTCGTAAATGTTGTCGGCTCGACCATTGCAAGAGAAGCTAAAATGGTAATGTACACAAACGCAGGTCCTGAAATTTCTGTCTGCTCGACAAAGGCTTACGCTGTTCAGATAGCGTTTATGTACCTGCTCGCTTTTGGAATTGCCTACGCTGTCGGCGGCATAAGCGAAGAAAAATGCCGTGCGCTCACTCACGAACTTGAACAGATACCCGATAAGATACAGAAGAGCATTGATGACAAGTCGGCTTACCAGTTCGTAGCTTCAAAAATTATGAACGCAGACAGCCTGCTTTATATCGGCAGAGGTCTTGACTATGCTTTGAGTATGGAGGGTTCGCTCAAACTCAAGGAAATTTCTTATATCCACAGCGAATCCTACGCCGCAGGCGAGCTTAAACACGGCACAATATCACTCATCGACGACGGAATGCCCGTTATCGCCGTTGCAACACAGCGCGACCTCTTTGAAAAGACCGCTTCAAACGTCAAGGAAGTTAAGACGAGAGGTGCAAAGGTCGTTATGGTCTGCCGTGAGGATATGGATCCCGAAGCGGAGAGCGTTGACTATATCGTAAAAATTCCCGTTACCGAAAGTGATATTCTTATGCCGATGATAACGGTAGTTCCGCTCCAGCTCATCGCTTATTATACAGCCGTTCAGAGAGGAAACAACGTAGATAAGCCTAAAAACCTCGCAAAATCCGTAACGGTCGAATAAAAGGAATAATTTTAAGATGGATAAAAAATTGATCTCGGTAGTTGTCCCCTGCTATAACGAGGAGGAAGTGCTTCCGCTGTTTTATGACGAGATAGTCCGTGTCAGCGGCGAAATGATGAACGCTCACCCACAGCTTTCGTTCGAGTTTCTGTTTATCAATGACGGCTCAAAGGATAAAACGCTCACCATTCTCCGCAACCTTGCCAAGAAAGACGAGCGCGTCCGCTATGTTTCGTTCTCGCGCAACTTCGGAAAAGAGCCTGCGCTCTATGCAGGACTGGAAAATTCCAAGGGCGACTATGTTGTCACACTCGATGCCGACCTCCAGCACCCTCCGAAGCTTATCCCCGAAATGTATAATATAGTATCCTCGGGCGAATATGACTGCGCCGCAACAAGACGAATTTCCCGAAAGGGCGAGCCGAAGCTGCTCTCATTCTTCTCGCGAAGCTTCTACAAAGTCATAAACAGCATCTCCCAAACGCAGATAGTTGACGGCGCGCAGGATTTCCGCTTTATGACAAGACAAATGGTGGACGCTATCCTCTCAATGAGCGAACGCAACCGCTTCTCAAAGGGAATCTTCTCCTGGGTCGGCTTCGATACGAAGTATATCCCCGTTGAAAACACCGAACGCGCCGCAGGAACGACCACCTGGAACTTCTGGAAGCTTTTCAAATATTCCCTCGAGGGAATAATGGCGTTCTCTACCGCACCGCTCGCTTTCTCCGTCTTAATGGGAATAATTGTCCTCATAGCTTCGCTTGTGATGCTTATAATCACGATAGTTTCCGCCTGCAAAGCAGCCGCTTGGCAGATACCGTTCATAACGTTCCTTGTAACGTTCGTCGGCGGCTTGCAGCTTTTCTGCGGCGGAATAAATGCACTCTATGAGCAGAAGCTTTACACCGAGATAAAGAAACGTCCTATCTATATCGCAAAGGAAACCGAAAAAAACGAAAGGAATGATAAATAAATGAATATCTGGCATGATATTTCCCCGAACAGAATCACAAAGAGCGACTTTTTCGCAGTAATCGAGATCGAAAAGGGCAGCAAGATGAAGTACGAACTCGATAAGAAAACGGGCTTCCTGATGCTCGACCGAGTTCTCTATACCTCAACTCACTACCCTGCAAACTACGGCTTTATCCCCCGTACTTATGCCGACGACGGCGACCCACTTGACGTTCTCGTACTCTGCTCCGAGTCGATAGAACCGCTCGCACTCGTAAAATGCTATCCTATCGGCGTAATTTCAATGCTCGACAACGGCGCGCTTGACGATAAGATAATCGCAATACCGTTCAACGACCCGACCTACAATTCGTACAAGGACGTTTCCGAACTTCCGAAGCACGTTTTCGACGAAATGTCGCACTTCTTCACGGTCTATAAGTCCCTCGAGGGCAAGGAAACCGTCATAGATGAAGTCAAGGGCAAGGACGACGCAGTACAGATAATCGAACGCTGCATCGACAGATACATCGACTGCTTCTGCAAAGGAAAAGAACACGAGTAAATAAAATTCGGAATTAGGAATTCGAAATGCGGAATTAATTTAATGCGTAATTCGTAATTCGTAATGCGTAATTATTTTTGCTCCGAAAAATGTCATAGAATCGTAGGGTCGGATTCTATATCCGCCCGTTGCAAATCCGTATTTTAACCAAAATCTCTGTAGGGGACGAGTCACCCGTCCCGAATCGCGTCAGCGATTTTCGATGCACGAAAATGCCGTGAACATTAATAACGAATAAAAAAGACCTGTTTTCAAAGGAAATATTCCGATGAAAGCAGGTCTATTCGTTTATTGCATAAATGTCTTGTGACGCGGGACGGAACCCGTCCCCTACAAAAATTTTGCCGTAATTTCGTAGATTTGCATCGGTCGGATATAGAATCCAACCCTACGGAAATACCGTTTTGCCGTAAAATTACGGAGCAAAATAATTCCAAATTCCGAATTCCTAATTCCGAATTCGACAAAAAGCCGCCTTTCGGCGAGGGACGGGCTGCCCGTCCCTACATTGTAAAGGATATAGAGATTTGTTCTTTCACATCATAGCATACAGCTGTTCATTTCAACGTTTCGAGAAACGTCGGAAATGTTTTTACTTCATAAAGCTGAATGCGTTCTTTCCGGGGTAAACTGCGCTTGCGCCGAGCTGTTCTTCGATGCGGATAAGCTGATTATACTTAGCTGTACGCTCGCTTCTGCTCGGTGCGCCCGTCTTGATCTGGCAGGTATTCAATGCTACTGCGAGGTCTGCGATAGTTGTATCTTCGGTTTCGCCCGAACGGTGGGAAGCGATTGCTGTATAGCCTGCTTTATATGCCATTTTGATCGCTTCGAGTGTTTCGGAAACAGAACCTATCTGGTTGAGCTTGATGAGGATAGAGTTTCCGCAGCCAAGGGAGATACCCTTTGCAAGACGTTCTGTATTTGTTACGAAGAGGTCATCACCTACGAGCTGAACTTTTCCGCCAAGCTCCTTAGTCATGATCTGCCAGCCTTCCCAGTCTTCTTCGTCAAGACCGTCCTCGATAGAGTAGATAGGATACTTTTCACAAAGCTGTGCCCAATGAGCAACAAGCTCGGCAGATGTGAAGTCCTTGCCCGACTTCGGGAGGTGATACTTACCCTTTTCGCCGCTCTTCCACTCGGAGGAAGCTGCGTCCATTGCGAGAACGAAGTCTTCGCCGGGCTTATAGCCTGCCTTTTCAACTGCACTGAGGATATACTGGATAGCTTCCTCATCGCTTGCGAGGTCAGGAGCGAAGCCGCCCTCATCGCCGACAGATGTTGCAAGTCCCTTGCTCTTCAAAAGTGCTGCGAGAGCATGGAAAACTTCTGTACACTGGCGAAGTCCCTCTGTGAAGCTCTTTGCGCCAACAGGCATGATCATAAATTCCTGAACATCGACTGTATTTGCTGCGTGTGCGCCGCCGTTGAGAATGTTCATCATAGGAACAGGGAGACGGTTTGCGTTCACGCCGCCGAGGAATCTGTAGAGCGGGATATCGAGTGATGCTGCAGCTGCTCTTGCGCAGGCAATGGAAACAGCAAGGATAGCGTTTGCACCAAGCTTGCTCTTATCCTTTGTGCCGTCTGCTTCGATCATAGCTTTGTCTACAGCATAGATGTCGGAAGCGTCGATGCCGATAACAGCATCACGGATTATTGTATTTACGTTGTTTACAGCCTTTGAAACGCCCTTGCCGCCGAAGCGTGACTTGTCGCCGTCACGAAGTTCGAGTGCTTCAAATTCGCCCGTGGAAGCACCGCTCGGTGCAGCTCCTCTTGCAACAGTTCCGTCAGCGAGCCAAACCTCAGCCTCAACAGTAGGATTTCCTCTGGAGTCAATGATCTCGCGTCCGATGACATTTTCGATCTCAAGATAATTCATAATAAATACCTCTCTTTGATTCACCGCGATTGCGGAGTATTTTACATTATTATTCCTTTTTTTCCGTTCTGTATTCACGTTCAGCCGCCGTGCGCATCGAATCGGATGAACGGATAACAGTTCATTTAATCAGTTAGCATTTGCTAACTGAAATTTATTATAGCATACCTCATATAAAATTACAAGTGACAGAACACACGATAATCATTCGGCATATTTATCAATGGTGAACAAATACATACCTAACTTTGGGGTATTGTAAATATGCTGAAAAATCGGCTATTCTGCGTGGTTTTTGGTTTTTGGATCTTGTAAAAAGTAAGTTAGGACTAAGTGATTTTTATTGTAAATACGCCGCCGCAGTTGATGAATATTCAGCGGATTTTACGAATGATGTGATTTTCATATTTTGTGGAGAACAAGGTTATGTCCATAATTACACCAACAAATTTCAATCTTATGCCGTAAACAAAACGAACCTGTTTTCAAAGGAAGATTTCCAATGAAAACAGGTCGTTAATTTATTGTGAAAACACCTTGCAGTGCGGGACTGGAAACCCGTCCCCTACAATTTTACACACGTTTTAACCAACAAATTTGCCAATTAAACGGGCGGATATAGAATCCGCCCTACGAAAATACGATTTCGCCGCAAAATTACGGAGCAAAAATAATTCCGAATTAAAAAGTAACCTTTTCCAATTTTTCAAGGTCATAAGGTGTTTCCTGATATACGCAGTAGTTGAGCCAATTGCTGAACATAAGGTTCGCGTGGCATCGCCATGTGAAATTCGGCGGCTGTGACGGGTCATTATATGGGAAATAATGCGCAGGGACGCTTATATTCAAACCCTTATCAAGGTCGCGGAAATACTCATTCTTCAGTGTGAATCTATCGTACTCGCTGTGACCCGTGACGAAGAAAAATCGCTCGTTTTTATCCGCGATGATATGAACTCCCGATTCATTTGACGAAGTGAGTATCTTCAATGCGCTGACTTTTTCTATATCCTCTCTGCGGACTTCCGTATGGCGCGAATGTGGGACATAGAACGTTTCATCAAACCCTCTTACGAGTGGGTGATTCGCAACTTCGACCTTGTGCGGAAAAATTCCGAACATTTTCCTCGGCAGTTCATACTTCGGTATGCCAAAGTGGTAATAAAGTCCTGCCTGCGCCGCCCAGCAGATATGGAACGTTGAAAAGACGTGCGTTTTCGACCATTCCATTATCTCACAAAGCTCGCTCCAGTAGTCAACTTCCTCAAACGGCATCTGCTCCACGGGCGCGCCCGTTATGATAAGTCCGTCAAAGCGCTGGTCTTTCACGTCCTCGAACGTCTTGTAAAACTTGATAAGATGCTCCTGCGAGGTGTTTTTCGATTTATGAGTCGCAGTCTGCAAAAGCTCGATATCGACTTGGATAGGCGTGTTGGAGAGCAAACGGAGTATCTGCGTTTCCGTTTCTATCTTTTTCGGCATAAGGTTAAGTATCGCTATCTTCAGCGGACGGATATCCTGCCTGTCCGCCTTTCCGCTCGGCATAACGAAGATATTTTCATTGTTAAGAACGGAGAATGCAGGCAGATTATCGGGTATTTTAATGGGCATTTCAGAGTTTCCTCTCTTATTAAAGATTTATGGCGCGTTTGTCAGCGCTGTATCTGCCTGAACTCGGTCGCTCGGGACGGCAGGTATATCGGAAAGGTCAAACATTGGCGAAGTCACGGAGCTTTCGGTCTTTTCCGTATTTGAATCGCAGGTAACGGTCTGTTCGCTTTCCTCAATTTCGGTCTTTGGCACGGTCGTAACGGCAGTTTCGCGCTGTCCTGAAGTTTCCTTTGAAACGGCGGTAACGCGTTCCATTGCCGATGTTGTTTCGGTGTCCTCCCTCAAAACGGCAGTATCGCGAACCATTCCGCCTACAGTCTGAGTGGCTTCTTCACGAATAGATGACTCCATTTCGTGGAGCGACGAGATATACTCGCTGTAGGTTTCGGGGCGCGATGTTTCTATCGAAGTGACCGTTGTAAGCACGGCGGCTTTATTCGTTGCGGTCTGTCTTGGCGCATTGGAGGGATAGTAGTCCTCGCAGCCCGAAAGTAACAGCACCGCAAAAATTGTCAGAAAAAATAAAAGTAATTTTTTATAAAAATTCATAATGATACTATTATATCACAGTTTGACAGTTATTTCAAGGGTTATTTCCGATAAAACCGTTCTTTCCCCATTTTGCGAAAGTCATGTAGCCAAGCTTTGCATACCAGTCCGCAACGCCCGTGTAGTGAATGTAGCTTACATCAAATCCCTCATCAGCGAGAATTTCCGTGACCCTTGCGACCATAACAAGACCTATCCCCTTTCGGCGGAATTCGGGAACAGTTCCGACACATCCCGGTCCGCCGACTTTGAACGTTCGCCCGTTCACGTCATGCTCACCCATATCATCAACAAGGCAGAAGCTTGCGATCTTTCCGCCGCAGTAACCGCAGTAAACTCTTCCGCCGTCAAAAAACTGCACCCAGTCCTTGTCCACTTTTTCAATCGCTTCTCTGAGCACATCAGCTTCGCCGTTATAAAAGCCGAAAGAAATATCCTCGCCGAAGTCATTTTTATATGTAAAATTTCTGTCCCCGAGCGGAAGAAGCATCTCCTCATAGACAGCGTCTTCGGGCAAATTTTTTACACTCTCGAAAAAATTCGGGTACATACTGTTGAAAAGTTCGATGCCGTCAATATTCACTGTATTCATTTTTCACAGCTCCCTTTCTGCAAAAATAAAGCCGCTTCTGAAGCCAATCAGAAACGGCTGATCTCTTTTATTTTTCAGCGATCATTCAGCTTTGAGCTTTCTGCGAAAGATCTTTCTTTCGACAGCCTCGTGCAGTTTTGCCCAAAGATTCGATGTGACCTCCATTGCGCCGCAGAGCTTATCGGTGAAAACAATAACAAGAGTTTCACGATATCTCGGAAGTGCGCAGAGATTGAGCGGAAACATATGCTTCTCGATAATATCGCTCTCGAGCGCGGAAACATAGAAATATTTCTGAGCATTTTCGAGCGAAGTCTTTGCGTGGGTAAAACCGTGAAGGCGCTCTCCCTCGGCAGGCTTATGTGTGTGCCAGTCATAGAGGAAGAGGTCGTGCAGAAGTCCTGCCCTTGCACCCGCTCTCTTATTAAGGTTGAAAAGCTTGCAGAGCCTGTAGTTGAAGTATGAAACGTTCAGGCAATGCTGAAAGCAGGTCGTTCTTCCGTGGTGGGTGTAATTTTCCATCTGACGGACAACGCTGCTTTCAAGAAGGTCGGCAACGAGTGTGTAGTATTCGCTGTCTTTATTTTCGAGATCTGCCTTGAAACAAATGGCTTTTAACATCGTACCTTGCCTTTCATGTAATTGCGGAAAAACCACTCTGCCCCACTTTGACAGGGGTTTTCCCATATATGTATCGTAAATATATTCAATTTTATTCCTGCCGAGAGCAAATTTTGCGGCGTTCCGCGAATTTTTCCGCATTTATAGTCGGAAAGTATAAATTTTATCGGCATTTTTCTTAATTATATATTAATA
>CALANW010000008.1 GCA_937926145.1 uncultured Ruminococcus sp.
ATTATATGTTATGTTGTATAATATAGATAAATCAAGACGAAAAAGAGGTGACTTTTTACATATTTTAAGCAGAACTTATGGAATTTTGACGGTTCTGCTTGATTATGCCGTAAAAATTTCATAAAGCGGCTCAAAATTTGATTTTTAGAGAAGCTTTTGGCTTTTCAGACTAAAAAATAAAAAGGAGTGCTTTAAAATGGCAAACAGATTTATCCTCAATGAAACTTCTTATCACGGTGCAGGCGCTATAAACGCTATCGCTGACGAAGCTAAGGGCAGAGGCTTCAAAAAGGCGCTCGTATGCTCCGACCCGGATCTTATCAAGTTCGGCGTAACGATGAAAGTTACCGATGTCCTCGACGGCGCAGGACTTGCTTATACACTTTATTCCGAGATCAAGCCTAATCCGACCATTGAAAATGTTCAGTCGGGCGTTGCCGCTTTCAAGGCCGCAGGTGCAGATTACCTCATCGCTATCGGCGGCGGTTCATCTATGGACACAGCAAAGGCTATCGGCATTATCATTGCAAACCCTGAATTTGCTGACGTTGTAAGCCTTGAGGGCGTTGCTGACACGAAGAACAAGGCTGTTCCTATCCTTGCAGTTCCTACAACAGCAGGCACGGCAGCAGAAGTTACTATCAACTACGTTATCACAGATGCCGCAAAGAACAGAAAGATGGTTTGCGTTGACCCACACGACATTCCTGTCGTTGCATTCGTTGACCCTGATATGATGTCCTCGATGCCAAAGGGACTTACTGCCGCAACAGGTATGGACGCACTCACACACGCTATCGAAGGCTACATCACCAAGGGCGCTTGGGAGCTTTCCGA
Organism: uncultured Ruminococcus sp.; assembly: GCA_937926145.1. Lineage (GTDB taxonomy): Bacteria > Bacillota > Clostridia > Oscillospirales > Ruminococcaceae > UMGS363. The sequence goes on from CALANW010000008.1 coordinate 838, forward strand.
TATGTTTCACCTCAAAGCAATCGAGATCATTTCCAGAAGCCTCCGCGGTGCAGTTGCTAACACCAAGGAAGGCAGAACAGATATGGCTCTCGGTCAGTATGTTGCAGGTATGGGCTTCTCGAACGTTGGTCTTGGCATCGTTCACTCAATGGCTCACCCTCTCGGTGCGCTTTATGACACACCGCACGGTGTTGCAAACGCTATCATTCTTCCGACAGTTATGGAATACAACGCTCCTGCAACGGGTGAAAAGTACCGTGAGATCGCAAGAGCAATGGGCGTAAAGGGCGTTGATGAAATGTCGCAGGAGGAATACAGAAAGGCTGCTATCGATGCAGTTAAACAGCTTTCCAAGGACGTTGGAATTCCTGCTGACCTCAAGAATATCGTTAAGCCTGAGGATATCCCGTTCCTTGCACAGTCGGCTTACGATGATGCTTGCCGTCCGGGCAACCCAAGAGATACTTCCGTTGAAGAGATCAGCGAGCTTTACAAGTCGCTTCTTTGATAAAGTTACATAACCTCCGCAGTCCGAGCGCGTTTTGTGTTCGGACTGCAAATTCTTTTTTAAGTGAGAAAATAGATGAAATTCAGATTTACAGTTGATATTGACAATGTTAATTATGCGCAAATAATAAGAGCGGTTCTGCCTTATATCAACAAGGCGGATTTTCCCCTGCCGTCCGCAGTGCTTGATGCGGCTGAAGCTCCGGGAGTTCTGGAAAACTTTCTCCGCTTCATTCCGCAGGAGGAGCAGGACAAGCTTGTGCTTTCGCTTTTCGAGAAAAACAGTGCCAGGCTGACCGAAGCAGCTGTACGCTTTGCGGACAAGCACGGTGTTGATGCCAACATTTCGAGATTGAAGCTTGAAGAAAAGCTGTAAAGCATTTGAACTTCACATACTCAAATATGACGCAGATACGCCGTTTTTTCAAAGAATATAAGATAGCAAAGCAAATCAGCTGTAAAACCAATTGCTTTACAGTATTTATGGAGATGATTTTATGAATGAAACAATAAAAACCCTTACAACAAGAAGAAGTGTACGCTCCTACAAGGACACACCCGTTCCCGATGATGTTCTGAAAGAGATACTGCTCGCAGGTGAATATGCTCCGAGCGGAATGCACAAGATGCCTGCCGTTATGGTCGTTGTCAAGGACAAGGAAACCATTGCGAAGCTTTCAAAGCTTAATGCTCAGGTAATGGGTAAGGACGTTGATCCTTTCTACGGTGCGCCGACGGTAGTAATAGTTTTCTCGGACACTTCTTCGCACACATATCTCGAAGACGGAACGCTCGTTATGGGAAATCTTATGAATGCTGCGGCTTCACTCGGAGTTTCGTCCTGCTGGATACACCGTGCAAAAGAGATGTTTCAGTCCGATGAGGGCAAGGAATTTATGAAAAAATGGGGACTTGACGACCGCTATGTCGGCATCGGCAACTGCATTTTAGGATACGCTAACGGCAATATCCCCTCACCTGTTGCAAGAAAAGACAATTACGTTATTTTTGACTAAGATATGACAAACCGCCGTTCACTTTTTTTATGGGCGGCGGTTTTGGTTTTGAAATGCTTTTGTTATACTAAACATCATTTAAAATTTGAAAAAAATCAAGCCGATAATCTTGCATATATAGGATTTCGGCGCAGATTTTTTCCTGTATTTTATTGGTGTTTAGTATTACTGTCGTTATTTTGCACAGCCTATTCATACTGTGTTGAAGTTTCAAATCCACTCACTTTGTTCGTGGATTTTCGCTTCAAGGATAGATTTTTGAGGAAAAAAGAATGGCGCAATTCACATTTTTTAGGTTTACGAAACTGATTTCTCATAGTTCGTTCACCATTATTCGTGTGAATTGCGCCTTTTTTAGATGTTATTATTTACGCTATTGTAACTGATTTTATGCTGTTAATTTAGGGTGTTTCGCTCTCTGCGGAGAGCGATGAGGGACGCTGTCCCCTCAACCCCTGCAAGCCTTTGAAAAGGCTTGACCTAAACTTTGCTTGACTTCGCATCACTCAAACCAAGTTAGGCTATTCAAATAATTCCGAATTAATTTATCAGCCAAGTTCCAACATTCTGTCGATACATACCGAAGCACGTTTGATCTGCTCTTCGGGCATATCGATGACAAGTCCGCCCTTGCCTGTAAGACAGTTATAAACGTCAACGAGCGTTGTTGACTTCATATTCGGGCAGATAAGGTGCTTTGAAAGCGGATAGAAACTCTTATCAGGGCAGATATACTGGAGGTGTTCGGAGATAGAAATTTCTGTTCCGATGATGAATTCCTTTGCGTCCGAATTCTTGGCGAAGTTCACGATGCCTGAGGTCGAACCTATGTAATCTGCGTGGCTGCAAACGGACGGCTGACATTCGGGGTGAACGAGGACGAGTGCGTTCGGATGCTTTTCCTTAGCTGCGATGACCTGCTTTTCGTTTACAGCGGCGTGTATCGGGCAGCCGCCCTGAATGAGTTTGAAATTCTTTTCGGGAAGCTGATCTCTTACAAATGCACCGAGGTTGCAGTCGGGTATAAAGAGGATATTCTTTGCATCGAGCTTTCTGCAAATTTCAACTGCGGAGCTTGAAGTTACGCAGACATCGGCGTGTTCTTTGAGTGCCGCGGTGGTGTTGATATACGCAACGACAGTATAGTCGGGGTACATTGCTTTGAGCTGTACAAGCTCCTCTGCGGAGATCTGTTCTGCCATTGGGCAGCCTGCTTCGGGGCAGGAAAGGATAACTTTCTTATTCGGGGAAAGAATTTTACAGGTTTCTGCCATAAAATGAACGCCGCACATAATGAGCGTATCGTTCTTATCCTCTGCGGCAAGCTGTGAAAGCTTGAACGAATCGCCCGTATAATCGGCGATCTCCTGAATTTCCTCTGCCTGATAGCTGTGGGCAAGTATTGTGATGCCCTTTTCTTTCTTTATTCTCAAAATTTCCTGCTGAATATCCTTTACCATAAACTTTCCTTTCCGAGTTTTAATTCAAAAACTCACAAGACCGTTTTATCAGTCTTTTTTATCATCGGACGATTTTTCATCGTCTTTTTTCGGTTCTTCCGAATCGGATTTTTTATTGAATTTGAACATAGCCGAAAGCGGCTTGTGCATTATGTTCTTTTTTTCCTCATCTACCGGCACATCGTTTGCACAGTAATCGAGAGTTCGTGTTGAAAGTCCTCTTCGTTCGAGAAGATAATTGACGAAATCGCGGACGAGCGAATAAATTACCGCAAAGATCGGAACGCCGAGTATCATTCCCGCGAAGCCGAACATACCACCGCCGACAAATATCGCAAACATTACCCAGAACGGCGAGAGTCCCGTTGAGTCGCCGAGTATCTTCGGTCCTAAGATATTTCCGTCAAACTGCTGTAAAATAAAAATGAAGATAACGAACGGAATGACCTGTCTTGGAGCGGCAACAAGGAGCAGAAATGCGCTCGGGATAGCGCCGATGAACGGACCAAAGAACGGGATAATATTCGTAACGCCGACAACAACGCTGATAAGTGCAACGAAGTCCATTTTCATTATCGACATACAGATAAATGTGAGGATACCGATAATGGTCGAGTCGATAAGCTTGCCCGAAATGAAGCCGCCGAGCATTTTATTCGTACGAGCCGCAATGCCGTATACAGCGTTTTTTCCGCCCTCGGGCAGAACAGCCGCAACGAACTTTCGCATCTGAGCGATGAATTTTTCCTTGCTGAACAGCAGATATATCGCAACGATAAAGCCGATAACAAAGTCTTTCAGACCGCCGATAAAGCCAAGTGCGCCGTCTTTAAACTTTATAGCCCACTCACCGAGCTTAGGGACGATGCTGTTAATAAAATCGGTCAGCTTCGGCTGGAGATTATCGAACTGCGTTTGCACAAAGCTGTAGATATCGGGATAATTCTCGACAAATTTATATATCCAGCTTTCAAAATTATTCAAATAAGTATTGAAATTCCGTGCCAAGCCGATGACGCTTTCAACGACCTGAGGCAAAAGCACTGCAACTATCGCAAAAAGCACAGCAAGAAGAGTAAGCAATCCGAATGCAACACTGAGCGAGCGAACAAGTTTTCTTCGCGGCTTTTTCTTCTCGAAGCATTTTCCAAAAACGCGCTCAAAAAATTTCATAAGCGGATTGACGATATATGCTATAACAATGCCCCACGTTACAGGCGCGATGACCTTTGCAAATGAAGCAAGTGCGCCGCTTATAACGCTGAATTTCTGAACAATGACAACAAGGAGCAGACAAATTGCAAATGTAATAACTGTGTAAAATGAAACCGTCAGATATTTTTGATTTTGTTCAATCTTCATATTTACGTCCTTTTGTATCGGGTGGTTACAATAAACTTACTTTTATTATAGCACCTTTTTCACCATTTGTAAAGATTTCACGACGAAATATTTATTGATTTTTCGGACAAAATATATTTAAAAAGCCTATCAATTCGGAGGATTTTATATGATCTACGATACAATTATAGTTGGAAGCGGAACGGCAGGACTTTCCGCCGCAGTATATGCGGGGCGCGCGCAGCTGAACTATGCGGTTATAGATAAAATAAGCGGAAGTATCGGGCAGATATCGGGCAGCAGCCGCGTAGACAACTACCTCGGACTGTATGGTGAAGGCGGTTATGAACTTGGAATGAAATTTCGCCGTCATGCGCAGGCTCTCGGTACGAAATTCATTGAGGGCGAAGTCATAAAGATCATTTCCAACAATGGAATTCACGAAATATTGCTGCAAAGCGAAGAGCCTTTACAGACAAGAACTGTAGTATATGCGGCAGGGACAGAGCCTATAAAGCCAGACATCACGGGTCTTGAACGATTTTCGGGCAAGGGTGTTTCCTACTGCGCGGTGTGTGACGGCGCTTTTTACAAAAATAAGGTAGTAGCTGTGATAGGCGGCGGTGACAGTGCGCTCGGTGACGCACTTTTCCTTGCTCCGATAGCGTCTGAAGTTTACGTTATCCACCGTCGGAATGAGTTAAGGGCGAACAAAACGCTTTGCCAAAGAGCCGAAGAAACGAAAAATATCCACTTTATTCTTGATACAACAGTAAAAGAATTTATCGGCAGTGAGAAGATATCATCTATCCGCTATATTCAAAACTGTAAAGAAGAACACCTTAACACAAACGGAGTGTTCATCGCGGTGGGTTCAAGACCTGCGACAGACCCTTTAAAGGATTTAGTCAGATTGAACGAGGGTGGATATGTTGTTGCGGGTGAGGACTGCGTGACCTCGGCAGAGGGAATTTTTGCGGCAGGTGATGTTCGCACAAAGCCAATGAAACAGCTCATAACCGCTGCAGCTGACGGTGCAAACAGTATTCACAGCGCAGAGGTATTTTTGAGAATTCGGAATTCGGAATTCGGAATGCGGAATTAAGCTTCGCTTTTTCGTAAAAAATAACCTGTTTTCAAAGAACTTGACTTGATACTTTGAAAACAGGTTTAATTTTTTGCAAAATATATTTACTCCCCCAAAACGCTTATGCAATTCGGGACGTAAGACCCGTCCCCCTACGGACAATTTGCCTTAAATATTGTTAATCGGGCGGATATGAAATCCGCCACTACGATTTGCGGAGCAAAAATAATTCCGAATTCATAATTCCGAATTACTTAGAGAGCGCTCTCTGTCCGATGTCCTTACGGTAGTGTGCGCCTTCAAAGGTTATCTTCTTTACACCCTCGTATGACTTGTCGAGTGCGGCTTGGAGAGTTTCGCCCGTTGCTGTTACGCCGATAACACGTCCGCCGTTGGTGTAGAACTTGCCGTCCTCAAACTTTGTGCCTGCGTGGTAAACGAAAACGCCGTCGACCTGACCCTTTTCGTCCATACCGTGCATTTCGATGCCCTTTTTATAGCTCTGCGGATAGCCGCCGCTTGCCATAATTACGCAGGAACAGCACTCATTTTTCCACTTGATATCAAGGTCGGAGAGCTTTTCATTATAAACTGCCTCGAAGATATCGCAGAGGTCTGTATCGAGGAGCGGAAGAACGACCTGAGTTTCGGGGTCACCGAAGCGGCAGTTATACTCGATGACCTTTACGCCCTTTGGTGTTGCCATAAGTCCGAAGTAGAGGCAGCCTTTGAACTTTCTGCCCTCGGCGTTCATTGCATTCATTGTCGGGAGGAAGATATTTTCCATACATTCCTTTGCAACTGCTTCGGTATAGAACGGGTTCGGAGCGATAGTTCCCATACCGCCCGTATTGAGACCCTTATCGCCGTCGAGCGCACGCTTATGATCCATTGAGGAGATCATCGGAACGACTGTCTTGCCGTCTGTGAACGAGAGTACGGAAATTTCGGGACCCGTGAGGAATTCTTCGATAACGACGGTCGAGCTGCTTTCGCCGAACTGCTTTCCGTCGATCATTGACTTAACGGCTTCAACAGCTTCTTCCTCGTTCTGTGCGATTATTACGCCCTTTCCGAGTGCAAGACCGTCAGCCTTGATGACTGCTGGATAGCTGTTCTGCTCTTTGAGGTAAGCGATAGCTGAGGCACTGTCTGTAAAGGTTTCATACTTTGCAGTAGGAATATTGTATTTTTTCATAAGGTCTTTGGAGAAAACCTTGCTGCCCTCGATGATTGCGGCAGCCTTATTCGGTCCGAATGTCATAAAGCCCTCTGCGTTGAGAGCATCGACCATTCCGAGAACGAGCGGATCATCAGGAGCAACGACTACCATATCGACTTTGAGCTGCTTTGCAAGTGCAACAACTCCGTCAATATCGGTCGCACCGACGTCAAAACAATCGGCATAGCGTGAGATACCGCCGTTGCCGGGGGTGCAGTAGAGCTTTTCTACACGCTTGCTTTCTGCAAGCTTCATTATAATGGCGTGTTCACGGCCGCCGCCGCCAACTACTAATATTTTCATTTTTATCAGTCCTTTTTATAAAATGGTGAGCTTATTCACCTTGCAGTCAATTAGTTCAGAACGACTGTATTCACAAGCGCATCAAAATCCGCAAGAAGCGTATCATCTGTTTCGGCATCAACAACAGTAAGAGTAACAACGACCTGCTTTCCGCCCTTTATCATCTGATACTGAACCATATTGGTCTTGCTTCCGCCAACATCACCGGAAATTACAAGTTTGAGAGCATTTTCGCCGTTGACAGTCACGCTCTCCCAGCTGTCGCATTTATATCCCTCAACAGCATCGAAACTATCAGCCATAAGCGGTCCTACAGCTTCCGCGTCCATATCCATTTCAACGCCAAGATCGGTTGAAACAACGTTCACATTTGCACTTTTGGAAACATCGGAATACATATACATAACATCGCAAAGTTCGTTGTAATCCTCTGCGGTAAGGTCAATTCCATTGTCAAGGCTTTCTGCGGCTTCAGCAACGAGCTGCTTATATTCGCTGAAATCGACCCACTTTGATGTATCCACCGAGATAGTGTAAAAATCACCGCTGAAAGTGGTGAGCTGTGCTGTGTCGTCAGCTGTTTCTTCCGTTTCGGAAACGGTTTCTTCGGTTTCTGCCTCAGTTTCGGCTTCGGTTTCATCTGATGCCTCCGCAGCAGTCACCTCTTCGGTCTGCTCGCTGACGGTCGTTGTAGATTCTGTTTCCTCTGTATTGCTGTTGTCGGCTGTTCCGCAGCTTGTGAGCATAAGCAAAGCAGCTGCGAACGCTGTTACGGTCATAAATTTTTTGTTCATTATGTCATTTACCCCCTTAAATCAATTTGGAATTCGGAATTCGGAATTAATTTGTTCCGAAAGCTGTTCCGAGTTCCGAGAAAAAATTTTCTTTCCTAACGAAATACAATATTTCTTAACGGGCGGATATAGAATCCGCCCCTACGTTTTTCAGCAGATGCATTTTAACGTGACGGGAAACCCGTCCCCTACAATAAATTTTGTGCGTTATCCCAAATTACGCATTGAAAATTAGTGGTGGAAAAGACGGATTCCCGTGAATGCCATTGCGATATTGTACTTGTTGCAGGTGTCGATAACGTTGTCGTCACGGATAGAGCCGCCCGGCTGTGCAATGTATTCTACGCCGCTCTTGTGTGCGCGTTCGATGTTGTCGCCGAATGGGAAGAATGCGTCCGAGCCGAGGCAAACGCCTGTGTTCTGATCGAGCCAAGCGCGCTTTTCCTCTGCGGTGAATACCTCCGGCTTTGTCTTGAAGATATTCTGCCAAGCGCCGTCAGCGAGAACGTCCATATATTCATCTGGGGACATATAAACATCGATAGCGTTGTCGCGGTCTGCACGGCGGATACCGTCGATGAAGTCAAGTCCAAGCACCTTCGGGGACTGACGAAGCCACCAGTTGTCAGCTTTCTGACCTGCAAGGCGTGTGCAGTGGATTCTCGACTGCTGACCTGCGCCGATGCCGACAGCCTGACCGTCCTTAACGTAGCAAACGGAGTTGGACTGTGTATATTTGAGGACGATGAGCGAGATAAGAAGATCGCGCTTCTTTTCGTCGGGAATATCCTTATTGCTTGTTACGATGTTTTCAAGGAGAGCGTTGTCGATAGGAAGCTCGTTTCTGCCCTGCTCGAATGTTACGCCGAACACCTGCTTTGTTTCGATAGGTGCAGGCTTGTAGTTTTCATCGATCTTGATGATGTTGTATGTGCCTTTTCTCTTGGATTTGAGGATTTCGAGAGCTTCGTCTGTATAACTCGGAGCGATAACGCCGTCGGAAACTTCGCGCTGTATCATCTTTGCTGTGCAAACGTCGCAAACGTCGGAAAGAGCGATAAAGTCACCATAGGAGGACATTCTGTCAGCGCCTCTTGCTCTTGCATAAGCGCAGGCAAGCGGAGAAAGCTCGCCGAGGTCGTCTACCCAGTAGATTTTCTTGAGCGTATCGGAAAGAGGAAGTCCGACTGCTGCGCCTGCGGGTGAAACGTGCTTGAAAGATGTTGCTGCGCAGAGTCCCGTTGCCTTTTTAAGCTCGCGGACAAGCTGCCAGCCGTTGAAAGCATCGAGGAGGTTGATATATCCGGGCTTGCCGTTGAGAACTTCGATAGGAAGATCAGAGCCGTCTTCCATAAAAATTCTCGATGGCTTCTGATTGGGGTTGCATCCGTATTTAAGCTGCATTTCGTTCATAATTCGTATTCCTTTCAAATTTTATCAGCCGTTTTTGTTGACGATCCTTGTGTCGGACTCGCCCGTTGCAAGTTCGATATAGCGAACGAAGAGTGAAACCTTATTGTCGGCGTTGAGCGAATTCCACACCATATCTGTGAAAGCGTCAATGTCAAGGTCGGTCATATCGACAAGCTTTGGTTCGCCCTCGAAGCTTGGTAGCGGCGAGCCGTCGCCCATATATGTATGGATAAAATGACCCGTGCCGTTGAGCGGCTTTTCGTAGGAGAAAGTGAAGCGCTCGCGGCAGTCGGGGTTGCCGTCTGCGGATTTGAGGATAGACATTGAATAATCACCGCACTTATTGCAGACGATTCCCGAAATTCTCGGTGTGAAGTTCGGAGCGTCGTCCTCATACTCTCTTGTACGGAGAGATTCCTCGAATGTTTTGCCCTCTTTCATAAGGTCATAGATAGTGTCGGTCTGGTCGCCGTTCGTTACGATAGTCATACCGTCAAGGACGCGAACGGGAGAATAGATGATAAGGTGCGGATCGACCATTTTTGACGGGTCGAAAGCTTCGGTGCGGATACCGTCAGCGGTCGGGAGAAAAACTCTGTTGCGGCTGTTTTCGCTTCTGCCCATGATAAAGTACGCAATTACAGCGTGTTTACCGTCAGCGGACTTGCCGATGATTATTCCGCGTCCCGGGTAAGCGTTTGCTTTAAGCTCGTTTTCGATAGAAAGTTTCTTCATTTCGTACCTCCAATTTTAATCAAAATATCCAAGATAGCAGGTCACTTTATATTTAAGTTCAACGCTGCCGAAATCGTTCATTTTTTTGAAAAGCTGGCGAAGCTCCCAGACATATCCGTCATATCCGATGTCATCGGGTTTGAGCGCGTAGGAGCGTGAGAGCGTGTTGCCGACAAAGCTGTCCTCATCGTAGGAAACGATGAACTCGAATTCTTTGTATTCGACCTCGGCGAAGTATTCGTTCCGCAGAAAAGCGTCACCCTCATTATCCGAGCGCTTGCCTGCGTGACCTTTATAGCCGCAGTAGATACGACTTATCTCGTCACGCTCACGGATAAGATCATCAACCACCTTTGAGTTGAAAATAACTGCGACCCTGCCATTCGGCGCAAGTATGCGTTTGCACTCGGCTTTGAACTTTCCCTCGTCGAACCAGTGGAAAGCTGTTGCGGCGGTCACAAGGTCGACCGAGCCGTCGGGAATTCCCGTATTTTCGGCAGGAGCTTTTATCACCTGCGCTGACGGGACGTTTCTGTACAGCTTTTTAAGCATATCGTCGTTTGGTTCGACTGCGATGACCTTTTCAGCTTTCGGAATGAGCAGCTTTGTGAATTTTCCCGTGCCTGCGCCTATGTCTGCGACCGTTTTTGCTTTTGTTTTCTCAAAAAGCCAGTCGACAAGCTCGGTCGGGTAGGACGGGCGGTATCTGTCGTAGTCGTCAGCTTTGCCCGAAAATTTATCCTCATTCATTGACGTATGCCTTTCCGTCTTTAATGGTGATTTTATCCTGACAGAAGAGCGAAACAGCTTTCGGGAGAAGCTTCCACTCGACATTTTCCATTATTCTGCGCTGGAGAATTTCGGGTGTATCGTCATTTTCGACATTGACCGTTCCCTGCAGAATAATTGCACCTGCGTCAGCCTTTTCATTGACAAAGTGGATAGTTGCACCGCTGACTTTTACGCCGTATTCGAGTGCTTTTTCGTGAACTTTAAGTCCGTAGAAACCCTCTCCGCAGAATGACGGGATAAGCGCAGGGTGGACATTTATTATCTTATAGGCATATTTTTTCGTCACGCACTCGTCAAGGATAGTCATAAATCCTGCAAGCACAACGAGGTCGGCTTTTTCGCTGTCGAGCGCATCAAGCAGAGCCTTGCTGTAAGAAACGCTGTCGGGATATTCCTTTCGTGCGATGACTTTTGTCGGGATATCTGCCTTTTTTGCACGTTCAAGGGCGTAGGCATCGGGTTTTGAGGAGATAACGCAGGTGATCTTTCCGCCCTTTATCTCTCCCCTTTTCTCCGAGTCAATGAGTGCCTGCAAATTCGTTCCGCCGCCCGAAACGAGGACAACTATATTTTTCACGGCGCACCTCTTTCTTTATAAAATATTCGGAATCGGGAAAAAGCCAATTCCGAATATCATGGTATTCTAAACAAATTATGCGATGATAACGCCGTCGTCGCCGTTTACAAGCTCGCCGAGAACATAAGCGTCCTCGCCTGCTGCCTTGATAGCTGCGATAGCCTTGTCAACATCGTTCTTATCAACAACAACTGTCATACCAACGCCCATATTGAATGTGTTGAACATATCTCTTTCGGGAATTTTGCCGACAGACTGGATAACGTTGAAGATAGGAAGGACCTGAACAGCGTTTCTTTCGATCTTAACGGAAATGCCGTTAGGAAGAGAACGCGGGATATTCTCATAGAAGCCGCCGCCCGTGATATGGCTGATAGCCTTGACATTAACAGCGTCGAGAAGCTTCATTACAGCCTTTACATAAATTTTTGTAGGTGTAAGGAGGCACTCGCCGAGGGTCGAACCGAGTTCGCTGTAGTGACGTGCAAGGTTCTGCTCGTTTACTGTAAATACCTTTCTTACGAGGGAGAAGCCGTTGGAGTGAACGCCGCTCGACTTGATGCCGATCATAACGTCCCCTGCTTTCTGTGTGTCAGGCTTTAAGATCTTATCCTTGTCAACAACGCCCACGGAGAAACCTGCGAGGTCGTATTCGTCAACAGGATAGAAACCGGGCATTTCAGCAGTTTCACCGCCGATGAGCGCACATTCAGACTGAACGCAGCCCTCTGCAACGCCTGAAACGATGTCAGCAACCTTTTCGGGAACGTTCTTGCCGACAGCGATATAATCGAGGAAGAACTGTGGCTTTGCGCCGCAGCAGATAACGTCATTTACGCACATTGCAACGCAGTCGATGCCGACTGTGTTGTGCTTATCCATAAGGAATGCGATCTTGAGTTTTGTGCCGACGCCGTCCGTGCCAGAAACGAGAACAGGCTTGCTGATGCCCGTCATATCAAGCTCGAAAAGGCCGCCGAAGCCGCCGATGCCCGAGAGAACGCCGCTTGTCATTGTCTTTGCAACGTGAGCTTTCATAAGCTCTACTGCTTTGTAGCCTGCGGTAACGTCAACGCCTGCTTCTTTATAGCTTTCAGAAAAACTTTTCATTTTTTACTCCTTTTTGAAAAACGCAGATCAAACACGTTCCCTGCCGTTTCGGTCGCACACTATGGCGCTGATTCGGAACGATCTTCAGATCGGCATTATTATTTTGTATGAATTTTGAACTCAAATTTGTCCTTTGGCATTTCAGTGGGGACTTCAACGGGATATTCGCCCGTGAAGCAGCCGTCACAGAAGCCGCAGTCTGCGTCCTCGGCAACCTTATTAAGGTTCTCAACGCTCAGATATCCGAGCGAATCCGCGCCTATTTCCTTTGCTATTTCATTGATAGACATTCTGCAGGCGATGAGGTTCTCGCGGCTGTCGATGTCCGTGCCGAAATAGCAGGGGTTCTTGAACGGCGGGCAGGAAATTCTCATGTGTATTTCCTTTGCGCCTGCTTCGCGGATAAGGTTGACGATACGCTTCGAGGTCGTACCTCTTACGATGCTGTCGTCAACGAGGATAACGCGCTTGTCCTTGACGGTTTCCCGAATGACATTGAGCTTTATCTTGACGGAATTTGTGCGCTCCGTCTGGGTCGGCTGGATAAAGGTTCTGCCGACATAGCGGTTTTTGATAAATCCTACTCCGTAGGGGATTCCCGATGCGTTGGCAAGTCCGAGTGCTGCATCAAGTCCGCTGTCGGGTACACCGATAACTACATCAGCTTCAACGGGGTGTTCCTGCCATAAGAATTCGCCTGCGCGAAGTCTTGCTTTATGTACGCTGACACCGTTTATAACGGAGTCGGGGCGAGCGAAATATACATATTCAAATACGCACATGTGAGATGGTCTGCCGCAGTGTCTTCTGTCCGAACGGATACCGTCACGGTCGATGACCACAAGCTCGCCCGGATCAATTTCACGAACGAACTCTGCGCCGACGCTGTCGAATGCGCAGCTTTCGGACGATACGAGCCAGCCGCCGTCAGCTGTTCTGCCGAGGCAGAGCGGACGGAAACCGTCGGGATCTCTTGCCGCGATGAGCTTTGTCGGGGACATAACGAGGATAGAGTATGCACCTCTCAATTTGCACATTGCGTTGGAAACGGCTACCTCGATAGACGGGCAGCTAAGTCTTTCCTCGGTAATTGCATAAGAGATGACCTCTGTATCGTTGGTGGTGTGGAAGATCGCACCTCGCATTTCGTAGGTTTCACGGAGTTCTCTTGCGTTTACAAGATTTCCGTTATGGGCAAGAGCCATAGGACCTTTAACGTGGCGCACAACGAGCGGCTGTGCGTTGCTTCGGTTGGAGCTGCCCGTGGTGGAATAGCGGACATGACCGATAGCGGCTGTTCCGCTGCCAAGCGATTCAAGTATATCTTTTGTAAAAACGTCACGGACAAGTCCGAGGTCTTTATGATAACTGAAAACGCCATCGTCATTCAAAACGATCCCGCAGGACTCTTGACCTCTGTGCTGGAGTGCATACAGACCCATATAGGTCTGCATTGCGGCATCGGTGCTGTTCGGGGTATAAACGCCAAAAACGCCGCACTCCTCATGAATACTATCAAACATAGGAAATCATTCCTTTCCGTTCCAGCAGTATGTGCAGAGCTTGCAGCCGTCAAGTCCGATCGCCTTTATCGTTCCGTCAAGTGACTGGAATTCGAGCGAGGTGAGCTTTAAGCGGCGGCATATCTCTTCACGGAGAATTTTGCCTCTTTCGGTGTTTGTGTCGCTGTATTCGTCGATATAATTAAGTCCGTCAGCGCCCTCCTGCTCATCGATTATCTGTCTTGCGATGAGTTCAAGCTCGGAGGTGCTTCGTGAGAAGTTCAGGTACTTGCAGCCGAACATTATCGGAGGGCAAGCCGAACGCATATGAACTTCCTTTGCGCCGTTCGCATAGAGGAATTCGACCGTTTCGCGCATCTGTGTTCCTCTTACGATGCTGTCGTCAACAAAGAGCAGCTTTTTGCCCTCAATAAGCTCATGCACGGGGATAAGCTTCATCTTTGCGACTTTATTTCTCATAGACTGGCTGGTCGGCATAAAGCTTCTCGGCCAAGTCGGGGTATATTTGATAAATGGACGTGCGAATGGGATACCGCTGCGGTTCGCATAGCCGATAGCGTGAGGGATTCCCGAGTCGGGAACGCCGCAAACATAGTCAACATCAGGCAGGCAGCCGTTTTCGATGTCGTGTTCAGCCATTATTTCGCCGTTTCTCGTTCTCATCGTTTCAACGGTAACGCCCTCATAAACAGAGTTCGGATAACCGTAATAAGTCCAGAGGAACGAGCAAATTTTCATATCTTTTCCGCCGCCGTAAAGCACTTCGCAGTTATCAGAGGTCAGCTTTACTATCTCACCGGGGAGAAGTTCGCGATAGGTTTCATAGCCAAGCTTCTGGAATGCGAAAGATTCGAGAGAAAGGCAGAAGCCGTCGCTTCTCTTACCTATTATAATAGGAAGTCTGCCAAGCTTGTCCCTTGCGGCGATGATGCCGTCGCTCGTCATAAGCATAAGGGACATTGATCCCTCGATCTTTTCCTGCGCATATCTTATGCCGTCCACTATCGAGCTTTTCTGTGCGATGAGTGCGCCGACAAGCGAGCTGGAATTTACGTTTCCGCTGCTCATTACTTCAAAGCTTTCCGAGCAGCTGTTAAGTATCTCGTCGCAAAGAGCGGCGCTGTTTTTGATGATGCCGACTGTGCAGACAGCGTACAGACCGAGCTTTGAACGGACAAGGATAGGCTGCGGGTCGGAGTCGCTGATGCAGCCGATGCAGATATTTCCCCTCATTCCCTCGATATCGCTTTCGAACTTTGTTCTGAAAGGCGAATTCTCGATCGAATGAATACTTCTCTGGAAGCCAAGTTCGGGAGAATATGCGGTCATACCGCCTCTGCGAGTGCCAAGGTGGGAGTGGTAGTCCGTGCCGAAGAAAACGTCACTTATGCAGTCGTTATGTGAAACTGCTCCGAAAAATCCGCCCATGCTTATTCTCCGAAAATACGCTTCATCATTTCCTGATAAGCTTCTTCTACGCCGCCCATATCACGACGGAATCTGTCCTTATCGAGCTTTTCGTGGGTCTTGCTGTCCCAGAAACGGCAGGTATCGGGAGAAATTTCATCAGCGAGGATAATTTTGCCGTGGAATCTGCCGAATTCGATCTTGAAGTCGATGAGGTCGATGCCGATATTCTTGAAGAAGCCGAGCATAAACTCATTTACCTTGAAAGCATACTTTGTGATGTCGTCGATCTCTTCCTGAGTTGCAAGTCCAAGACCGAGAGCATAGTAATCATTGATGAATGGGTCGCCAAGGTCGTCGTTCTTGTAGGAGAATTCGAGTGTCGGTCTTTTGAGCGGAGTACCCTCTGCGATACCGAGCTTCTTGGAGAAGCTGCCAGCAGCAACGTTACGAACGATAACTTCGAGAGGAACGATCTCAACGTGCTTAACGAGTGTTTCACGGTCAGAAAGTTCTTCAACGAGGTGAGTAGGAACGCCTGCAGCTTCGAGCTGCTTGAACATATAGTTTGTCATCTTGTTGTTGACAACGCCCTTGCCTCTGATAGTGCCCTTCTTTTCGCCGTTGAAAGCTGTCGCATCGTCCTTGTAGTCAACGATAACGTAGTCAGGGTTGTTGGTTGCGAATACTTTCTTTGCTTTGCCCTCATAGAGCTGTTCTGCCTTTACAATGTTTTCCATAATTTATTCCTCCATTAATTGATTACAAAATTATAAATTGTTGAGTTCAGCCTGAAGCTTAGCGTCCTTAGCCTTTACGCCATCGAGCATATCTGCCTTGGCCTTTTCAAGCTTTTCAGCAAGAGCTTCGTCCGAAAGAGCGAGCATCTGAACTGCAAGGATAGCAGCGTTCTTTGCGCCGTCTATAGCAACGGTGGCAACAGGGATTCCGCTCGGCATCATGACCGTAGCAAGGAGCGCGTCCATACCGTCGAGGACTGCGGATTTGCACGGAATACCGATAACAGGAAGAGTAGTGTGACCGGCAACGACACCTGCGAGGTGAGCAGCCATACCTGCGGCACAGATAATTACGCCGAAGCCGTTTGCTTTTGCGTTAGAAGCAAACTCGCTTGCAAGCTGCGGTGAACGGTGAGCGGACATAACATGACATTCATAGGGAACGCCGTAAGCTTTCAGCTCATCGATCGCTTTTTTGACAACCGGCAGATCGCTGTCGCTGCCCATAATGATAGCAACCTTTTTCATAAAAAACCTCCTGCAAAAAACATAAGAAAATGTGTTTCGACATTTTCCGTAAATATAAAAAGCTGCGAAACGGTAATTTCACAGCAGTTTTAGCGTATAGTTATAGTAATATTATGAGAGAAACGGAGTTTGGACACAATGAGAGGGATGAAAAAAATTTAAACACGGCAAAATCCCCCTTTAAAAATAATCAACTACTATTATTTTACTTTATTTTAATGACTATTTCAAGTCCTAATCGAAAATATTTTAAATTTTATATAAATTACAAAATATATATTGC
>CALANW010000009.1 GCA_937926145.1 uncultured Ruminococcus sp.
TATGACCCTCTGCTTGTAAGGCAGATGCTCTCCCAGCTGAGCTATGCTCCCACATCGTCTTTGAAGATTACGTTTTTCGTTATCCCCAAGCGACGATATTTATTATACACTATAACTTTTCATTTGTCAAGGGGTTTTTGAAAAAAATTTTATTTTTTTAGAGAAATTATTTCCTCGGGCGTAAAATGGTACTTTTTGTCGCAGAAATGACAGCAAACTTCAATATCGTCCTGCTCCTTCGCCATTTTGTCAAGCTCATCATTTCCGAGGCTAACGAGTGCGCGTTCAACTCTTTCCCTGCTGCAATCACATTTATATGCACAAGTGAACTCATCCAGAACATTCGGAGTAAGTCCGTCAAGAACTTTCATTGCCATTTCTTCCGCAGTCACTCCCGAAGTGAGCATCTGGGTAACCGATGGCAGGCTGTTTACATTCTTTTCGAGAATATCGATGCAGGATTCATCTGCAAACGGGAGAAGCTGGATAAGGTATCCGCCTGCCGCTTTTACGGTAAGGTCAGGGTTTACAAGAACACCAAGACCGCACACGGTAGGTATCTGCTCGCTCATCGCAAAATAGCTTGCGATATCCTCTGCTATCTCGCCCGAAGCTATAGGTATCTGTCCGACATAAGGCTCTTTCAAGCCGAGGTCTTTGACAACGCTCAATGTACCGTCCTTGCCGACTGCGCCTGCAACATCAAGCTTCCCGTAGGAATTGAGAGGTATTTCGACTATCGGGTTGGAAACATAAGATTTAACATTTCCCCTGCTATCTGCAACTGCGATAAGCGCACCTGCAGGACCGTTTCCATTCATTCGCAGCGTAACGCTGTCAGTATCATTTTTTAGTCCGATACCGATAAGTGAAGCGGCTATCGAAAGTCTGCCGAGTGCAGCCGTAACAACTGCTGACGGCTGGTGGATACGCTCTATCTCCGCAACGATATCAGTTGCATCTATAGCGGTCGCGGTCACAGAAGCGTCCGCTGATATAGTTCTGACGATTTTAGCCATTTTTATCTTCCTTTCTTTTTGAAAAATTCCATCTGCCCTCGCGGAACAAATGGAATATCATCATTTTATTTTTTTAGCGGCATAAACTACTTTTTCGCTCGTTTCACTCGGCGCATCATAGCTGTCATAATCGTATTTTCCGACTATCTCAAAGCCGACCTCTTCCAAAGCCTGCTCGATCACCTTGCAGTCGAATGCGATCTCGGAAAATTCATCACTGTAGCGTGAATACTTGCCGTTTTCATCGGGTTCAAAGAAATCAAGGGACATCGTGACCCTGTTATTTTCTTCTTCATAGTAGTTCTGCCATACGCAGTAGACTTCTTCGATATCATACACGAAAGTATTGTTTCCGAGGACATTCCTGTGTTTATACGGCGTATTGATATCGAACAGAAAAAGTCCGTTCGGTTCGCAGAAAAGCGATACCTTGGCGAAAGTCTTTTTTATATCACCAAGGCTGCCGAGGTGATTTATGCTGTCAAGCGCGCATACCGTCACATCGATAGTGCCGAACATATCCAGTTCCGTCATATCCTGACAAAGATACTGTATCGGAAGACCGCTTTCAAATTTCTTGTCGAGCGCTTCATTCAGCATTTCCATTGACGAGTCCGTGCCTATGACATCATATCCAAGCCGTGCGAACTCTTCGGAAAGACTTCCCGTTCCGCAGGCAAGATCAAGCAGGATACCTTTTCTTCCGCCGTGCTTTTTCACGAGCGAATCGTAGTAGCCTGCCCTATCCTTATATGAAATATTCTGCGTAAGCTTATCGTAGTAGTATGCAAAGCAGCTGTAACCGCTCATTACTTGTTTTCTTCCTGCTGCTTTTTAAGGCGGTCAAAAACGAGCGCATAGCCGTCCGTGCCGTAGTTAAGTGTACGGTTTACGCGGCTGATAGTCGCTGTGCTTGCACCCGTTGTAGCAACGATATCGCTATAAACATTTTTGCTTACGAGCATCTTTGCAACCTGCATACGCTGTGCAAGGGATTTAAGTTCGAGCACTGTGCAAAGGTCTTCAAAGAAAGCATAACATTCTTCTGTTGTTTCAAGAGTAAGGATAGCCTTAAAGAGGTCATCCATCTGCTCTCCTCTTAATTTATCATTCATAATGTTGTACTGCCCCTAATAGATCAGGAGCATACCTCCTCTCGAAATTCTATATATGATCCTATATCATTCATTTTAGCACATTGTAGCAAAAAAGTAAAGGATTTTTACAAAATTTCTTAAAACAATGCCGCACAAATCAAAAATTTTGGTTTGTGCGGCATAAGCTTTTATCAGATATCGTTGCGGATAATATCTTCAAGAGTTTCACGCTTAACAATAACTCTTGATTTTCCGTCCTTGACCATTACGACAGCAGGCTTGCAAAGTCTGTTGTAGTTGGAGGACATTGAGTAGTTGTATGCGCCCGTTGCAAGAACAGCGATAGTGTCGCCGACTTCAACGTGCTGAACAGGCATATTTTCACCGATGAGGTCGCCGCTTTCGCAGCACTTGCCTGCGAGTGTGATCTTCTCAGTCTTTTCCTCGCCTGCCTTGTTTGCAACTTCGATATCATATTCTGACTTATAAAGTGCGTAACGTGGGTTATCGCACATACCGCCGTCAATGGAAACATAGGTACGAATGTTAGGTATCTCCTTGATGCCGCCTACTGTATAGAGTGTAAGACCTGCAGGAGCGGCAATCGAACGACCAGGTTCGATGAGGATAAACGGAAGCTTGATGCCCTTTTCTGCACAAATTTCCTTGACCTTTACAGAAACGCACTCCATATACTTTTCAAATGCGCAAGGCTTGTCTTCGTTTGTGTACTTGATTCCGAAGCCGCCGCCGAGGTTGAGTTCCTTCACTTCAAAGGAGAGCTCGTTCTTGATCTTTGCGATGAAACCGAGCATAACCTCTGCTGCGTGTACGAATGGGTCAATATCGAAGATCTGGCTTCCGATATGACAATGCAGACCAACGAGGTGAACATTTTTGAGTTCGATAGCCTTTTTGACAGCCTCGAAAGCCTCACCTGTTTCAAGTGCAAAACCGAACTTGCTGTCGATCTGACCTGTTTTTACGAAGTTATGTGTATGTGCATCGATACCGGGCTTGATACGGAACATAATGTTTGCGGTAACGCCCTTTTTCTCTGCGAGCTTGTCAAGTCTGTCAAGTTCATAAACGTTGTCAACGATTATTCTGCCGACTTTCTTTTCAACCGCGAGTTCAAGTTCTTCATCGGTCTTATTGTTGCCGTGGAAGCAAACTTTATCCATAGGGAAACCAACGCTTGCAGCTGTGTAAAGCTCTCCGCCCGAAACAACATCTGCGCCAACGCCCTCGGAATCAACAACCCTGTAAATTTCCTTGCAGGAGAAGGCCTTGCTCGCATAGCACACAAGACCTGCACCGCCGTAGAATTCGTCGATAGACTTCTTGAAACGCTGACAAGCGCTGCGTATCATTGCTTCGTCCATAACATAAAGTGGAGTGCCGTATTCCTTTGCAAGCTCAACGGTATCAACGCCGCTTACGGCAAGGTGACCTTTTTCGTTTACTGTTAAATTTTCCGATACAAACATTTTCAAAACCCTTTCTTTTTTCTCTGCAAAATTTTATTCTGCAGAAACTTCCTCGATTATTTCCCTGATTTTATCTGCTCCCTCGCCTGTTACAGCGGAAAATTCAATTACTGTGATATCATCGAAATACTCTATTTCCTGCCTGAAACCCTCCATTCGTTCGGCGCGCTCTCTTTTGGAAAGCTTGTCCGCTTTTGTTAATATAATAACAAACGGCAGTTCGTTATCTATCATAAAGTTTATCATGTGCATATCGTCCGCAGAGGGAGGGTGGCGCATATCGATGAGCTGGAATATCAGCGCGATATCGCGTCCCGACATAAGATAACCCTCGATAAGCTCCGACCAGCGAAGCTTATCGCTTTTGGCGATCTTTGCATAGCCGTATCCGGGGAGATCGACAAGAAAGCAGTCATCTATCTTGTAGAAGTTGACCGTTGCGGTCTTTCCGGGGACAGCAGAAACTCTTGCGAGCGATTTTCTGTTGAAAATTTTGTTTATCAGTGAGGACTTTCCGACATTGGAGCGTCCTGCGAAAGCAAATTCTGTTTTTTCCGAGGGCGGAAGCTGCTTATATTCTCCGTATGAAGCGAAAAATTCCGCTTTGTTAAAGTTCATATCGTTACTTTCTCCCCTGTTTTATTTATGAGCGAAGCTCGGCAGTATTTTTTATATCTTTTTTCTTTTTGTTCGGCAAAGGATTTTTTGCAAGTGCATTGTCAAGAACGTCCGTGAGCTTTTCTGCAAAGATGAAGTTCAGACCCTCCTTGACAACATCATCGACCTCTTCGAGGTCAGCCTTGTTTGCCGCAGGAATGATAACATCTTTCATACCTGCTTTGTAAGCAGCCATTGTCTTTTCGCGAAGTCCACCTATCGGAAGAACTTTTCCGTGAAGCGTTATCTCACCCGTCATAGCAACATCGTGTCGAACGGGAATGCCCGAAAGAGCGGAAACGAGTGCAGTTGTCATTGTAACGCCTGCCGATGGACCGTCCTTGGGAGTTGCGCCCTCGGGAGCGTGAATATGGATATCCTTTTCCTTATAGAAATCGGGAGCGATGCCGTATTTATCCGCGATTGAGCGAACGTAGCTCACTGCGATCTCAGAGCTTTCTTTCATAACATTTCCGAGCGAACCGGTTACCTTGACATTTCCCTTGCCGTTCAGAACGATAGCTTCAAGCGGCATTATAACACCGCCTACAGAAGTCCAAGCAAGACCGTTTACAACGCCGACCTCGTCCTTCTTGGCGAGATCATCGTCGATATATTTGCGAACGCCAAGGTATTTTTCGATATTTCTCGGTGTGATGCTGACCTTAGCAGCTTCGCCCGAAACGATGACTTTTGCAGCCTTTCTGCAAAGCGAAGCGATAAGTCTTTCAAGCTTTCTTACGCCTGCTTCGCGCGAATAATTATCGATAAGAACATAGACCGCAGCATCATTTATTTTGAGCATCGATGCTTTGAGTCCGTGTGCTTTGAGCTGCTTCGGGATAAGATGTTCCTTTGCTATATGGAACTTTTCCTCTCTTGTATAGCTCGTAAGCTCGATAACTTCCATTCTGTCGAGGAGCGGAGCATCTATCGTTTCGGTTGTATTTGCAGTTGTGACAAAAAGCACTTTGCTTAGGTCGAACGGTATTTCAATATAGTGGTCGCGGAAAGCGTTGTTCTGCTCGCTGTCGAGAACTTCGAGCATTGCAGAAGACGGGTCACCGCGCATATCATTCGACATTTTATCAATTTCATCGAGCAGGATAAGCGGATTTGCTGTGCCAGCCTGCTTTAAGGCGGTTATGATTCGTCCCGGCATAGCGCCGACATAGGTTTTTCTGTGACCGCGGATATCGGATTCGTCCTTGATTCCGCCGAGCGAAACTCTAACATATTCTCTGCCGAGAGCCTTTGCTATAGACTTTCCGATAGAAGTTTTGCCAACGCCCGGAGGGCCGACAAGGCAGATTATCTGTCCCTTTATATCGGGTTTAAGCTCGCGGACAGCGATGTTCTCAACGATCCTTTCCTTGACCTTTTTCAAGCCGTAGTGGTCGCGATCGAGAATAAACTGTGCACGTTCGATATCGGCAGTTTCCTCCGAATAATTATTCCAAGGAAGTTCAAGCACTGTATCGAGATAATTTCGGAGAACGGCATAATCCTGTGAGGACGGCGACATTTTGGAAAGGCGCGTAACTTCGCGCAGAAGTTTTTCCTCGCTTGCCTGTTCAAGGTGGAGATCCTTTATCTTCTGTTCATATTCATCGAGTTCATCGTATGTATCGTCCTCGCCGAGCTGTGAAGATATCGCCCTCATCTGCTCACGGAGATAATACTCACGCTGACCGTCATCGATCTGCTCTCTGACCTTGTTCTGGATACTGTATTCGATATCGAGTATTTCGATTTCACGGGAGAGCATTGCAAGCAGCATTCCAAGCTTTGACACGAGATAATCTTCTTCAAGCAAGTCCTGTTTATCCTCAACGGGCAGCGGAATGTTGCTGACTATTGTATCGAAGAATTTCGCAGGATCTTTTTCATCCATTATCGCATCGATAAGCTCTTTTGGCATCTTCGGCACAAGGTGGCTGTAATGTTCAAAAGTTGATCTTGTGGCGCGAACAACAGCGTCGAGCTCAGTTTCTTCGTTCTGACATTCTATATAATTAGGAAGTTTTTTTATAACAGCTGTGAGATACGGTTCGTTCTGATCTATCTTCATCAGCTTCGCACGGTACTTTCCCTCGACCAGAACTCTTGTTATCTTATCGGGGGTTTTAAGGATCTGGCGAATTTCTGCAACCGTACCTATTTTATATAAATCATTCTTGCTCGGGTCTTCAACAGAGTTGTCGATCTGAGCATCGAGAAAAATAAGCTTGTCACCGCTCATTGCAGCTTTGAGTGCAAGTTCCGAGCGTTCTCGTGAAACATCGAAATGCACAACCGTATTCGGGAAAATAACAAGTCCTCTTACTGCGAGCATTGGCATTGTTATCGTTTCAGCTCTTGTTCCCATTATAAACCTCGTTTCTCCGTCGGCATAAAAAGTATGATCGTTATGTAAAAATGCATTCCCTGATGATTTTTAATGCATTTTATGAATTATTTCCTGCCCCGACGGAGGCAGGTCTATTAAGAATGATAATGTGTTTTTTAATTCAGCACATTATTGCAGACATTCGGTAATACCTATATATTATATATGAAAATCAATTTTTTTGCAAGTCACAATTTTTATATTTTTATTGTCATTTTGCAGACTTTTTAAGTGAATTTATGCAGATTTTCTGTATTTTAGTCGCAAAATCGGCGCAAAACAATGAAAAAAAGCCTTTAAAACGCATTTTTTCAGCATTTTAAAGGCTTTTCTGAAAATTAATCACAAATTATGTTACTTTTTAGAAGCTGTTTTCTTTCTGATAACAGTCGGCATTTCATTATTTTCAACGCAATCCTTTGTGATAACAATTTCGGAGATATCGCTGTCGGACGGAGCTTCAAACATAACGGGCATAAGTATTTTTTCAACTATAGCACGAAGTCCGCGTGCGCCAGTATCCTTTTCAATTGCCTTATGAGCAATTGCTTTGAGAGCATCGTCCTCAATTTCAAGCTTGATATTGTCAAGCTCAAAGAGCTTTTTATACTGCTTGACAAGGGCATTTTTCGGTTCTTTAAGGATACGGACAAGAGCATCTTCGTCGAGTTCGTCAAGGACAGTTATAACAGGCAAACGTCCAACGAGTTCGGGAACAATGCCGTATTTAACGAGATCCTGCGAAACGACATCTTTGTAGATGCCTTTCTGCTTCTCTGTCTTTGACTTTATCTCTGCACCGAAACCAAGTGAAGAGGATTCGGTTCTTCTCTGAATTATCTTGTCAAGTCCGTCAAATGCACCGCCGCAAATAAACAGGATATTCTTCGTATCGATCTGGATACATTCCTGATTCGGGTGCTTTCTGCCGCCCTGCGGAGGAACATTGGAAACTGTTCCTTCGATTATTTTCAGAAGTGCCTGCTGAACACCCTCGCCGCTTACATCACGGGTAATGGATGTATTTTCCGACTTACGGGAGATCTTATCGATCTCATCGATATAGATGATACCCTTCTGAGCAGCTTCAACATCGAAGTCAGCAGCCTGCAAAAGACGTACAAGTACATTTTCAACGTCATCGCCGACATAACCTGCTTCGGTAAGCGTTGTAGCATCAGCAATAGCGAACGGAACATTGATTATCTTTGCAAGTGTCTGTGCGATATATGTTTTACCAACACCCGTTGGTCCGAGAAGAATAAGGTTGCTCTTCTGGAGCTCAACGTCATTATCATCGGAATTAAGGCTGTTTATACGCTTATAGTGGTTATAGACTGCAACGGCAAGAGCTGTTTTGGCAGCGTCCTGACCGATAACATACTCATCGAGGACTTTCTTTATCTCTGCAGGCTTCATAAGCTTTACAGCGCCGCTTGACTTCTTTTCCGCGTTTCTTGAAGAACGCTGATTAGGAGCGATAAGTCCGTTCCCTGCGAGCATTTCGTAGCAATAAACTACGCAGTCATCGCATATATTGCAGTTTCCTGCGGTGAACATATTACGAACCTGATTTTCAGGCTTTCCGCAGAAATTGCATCTTTTTAATCCTTTATCTGCCATATTTCAACTCCAAATTATCTCTTGTAGATAACCTTATCGATAAGACCGTACTCAACTGCTTCCTCGGCAGACATATAGTTATCACGCTCTGTATCCTGCTTGATGATATCGAGCGGCTTGCCTGTATTTTCGGAGAGGATATTGTTGAGCTTTTCTCTTGTTCTGACAAGGTGATCCGCATGGATCTTAATATCGGTGCACTGACCCGAAAGTCCGCCGCCGCCGATAAGCGGCTGGTGAATGAGGATCTCGGAATTAGGGAGTGCAAGACGCTTGCCCTTTGTGCCCGATGAAAGAATAAGTGAACCCATTGAAGCTGCAAGTCCCATACAAATTGTGGAAACATCGCACTTGATGTAGTTCATAGTATCAACGATAGCAAGTCCTGCGGTAACAGAACCGCCAGGGCTGTTGATATACATACAAATGTCCTTTTCGGGATCCTGACCCTCAAGGTGAAGAAGCTGCGCAATTACAACGCTTGCGGAAGCATCGGAAACCTCTTCGGAAAGGACAATAATTCTGTCATTGAGAAGACGGGAGAAAATATCATAGGAACGTTCTCCTCTGCTTGTTTGTTCTACAACATACGGAACTAAGCTCATAGCTGAACCTCACTTTCTTATTCTTTTGCAACATTAATTGGTCACAAAATACGACATATTCTGTAAATCCTTAATATACTATACAAACCACCCTCCGATAACGAAGGATGGTTTGCAAAAAGGTTTTTTAATTAAACTTAGCCTTCGATCTTTGCGCTGTCCTTAACGATCTTAGCAGCTTCGGAAACCTTCATATCAGCCTTAAGGCTGTTGAGGCCTACATACTTCTTAACATCGTCAACGGGCATATTATACTGCTCAGCGATCTTAGCGTATTCCTCTTCTGCCTTTTCATCGGAGATCTCAACGTTTTCGAGTTCAGCGATCTTTTCAAGAGCAAGACGGATCTTAACTTCCTTTTCAGCTCTGTCAGCGAATGTCTTTCTGAAGTCTTCCATCTTAAGACCTGTGTATGTGAGGTACATATCAAGTGTGATGCCCTGCTGTGAAAGCTGCATCTCGAAGTTACGAACCATATCATCGATCTGAGAATCGATCATTGCCTGAGGAACGTCAGCAGTCATCTTTTCGATAAGAGCCTCGTAGAGCTGGTTGTCAGCAGCGTTTTCAGCAGCCTTTTCAGCGTTGTCTTCAAGCTTCTTTCTGTAATCAGCCTTAAGTTCATCAAGTGTATCGAAATCAGTTGCATCCTTAACGAATTCATCATCGAGTGCAGGGAGTTCCTTAGCTCTGAGTTCGTGGAGCTTGATCTTAAATTCTGTAGGCTGACCAGCGAGTTCCTTCATCTGGTAGTTCTCAGGGAATGTTACATTGATAGTGAATTCTTCGCCGGGCTTCTTGCCAACGATCTGCTCTTCAAATCCCGGAACGAACTGTGAAGAACCGAGTGTGAGCTCATAATTCTTTTCAGAACCGCCGTCAAATGCAACGCCGTCTTTAAAGCCTTCAAAGTCGATAACTGCAACATCGCCGTTTTCAGCAGCTCTGTCTTCAACTGTTACCATTCTGCCGTTTCTCTCTCTGAGAGCTTCGATAGCCTTGTCGATCATTTCATCTGTAACTTCATCAACTGTCTTCTTAACAGCGATGCCCTTATAATCAGAGATCTCAACTTCAGGCTTAACGATGCAGGTAACTGTGAATACAACGCCGTCTGCCTTGCTGAGGCTCTTAACATTGATGCTTGGTGCAGCAACAAGTTCAAGCTTTGCTTCATCAACTGCGGGAGCAATAACTTCAGGGATAAGGTCATTTACAGCATCCTCAAAGAATACGTTCTCGCCATAGAGCTTTTCGATCATCTTTCTTGGAGCATTGCCCTTTCTGAAACCGTTGACAGCAATGTTCTTCTTAGCCTTTTTATAAGCCTTTTCAATAGCTGCTTCGAACTGAGCTGCGTCAGCAGTGATCTCAAGTTCGTAAGTATTTGCTTCTGTTTTATTTGTTGATACTAAACTCATTTTATAACTTCCTCCAATTTAAAATAAACAGCATTGATTAATTATAGCATATATTTAATTATTTTACCATATTTTCAGCCGTTTTTCCACGTTATAAACAATTTACATTATAAATTTAGGGCAAAATTGCACAAAATCCCCTGCAATAAGCTGATAATTTATACCGTCGACCTCTCCGCAGACAGCATAACGGTGCGCATTTCCGTGAAGATGACCGTAATAGCAGGTCTTTATATCGTATCGGAAAAGTACATCAAGTATCTCACGGTTATAGTCATTTGCAAATATCGGCGGATAATGCAGAAAGACTATCGGTTTCTTTCCATCGGCAAGCGCAGTCTTTATCGATGTTTCGAGCCGTCCCGCTTCGCGCGCGAGGACTTTCGCATCGGCAGGCTCTTCGGTATCCTTTATCCAGCCTCTTGTGCCGCAGATACCGTACTCACCGTAAGGATAATAATTATTGTGGACAATGGTAATAGTATCAAAACCGTTCTCTTCAAGGAAGCGGTTCATCTTTGCCATTGAGTTCCACCAATAATCGTGATTGCCTTTCATTATGACTTTATGACCGTTGAGTCGGTTGATGAAATCAAAATCAGCCTTTGCTTCGTCAAAGTTGATTGCCCATGAAATATCACCGGGCACAACGACAGTATCATCGGGTGAAACTGTTGCCTGCCAGTTCTTTTCAAGGCGCTCAACGTGATTATCCCAACCCGGGAAAATGTTCATCGGCTTTCCCGATGAAAGTGAAAGATGCAGGTCAGCGATTGCATAAAGCGACATTGTTTACCTGCTTTATATCAAAGACCAAGCTCGCTGAGAACGTAGTTCTTCTGTTCGTCCTTGGAAATTACCTTGCTGAAACGTACAGGCTTTGTGCGAAGTGCAGCAAGAGATTCAGGGATATCATAACCCGAAAGTTCGTGGAGCTTGTCGATCATATCGTACTCATCAAGATCGGACTTCTTGCCCTCGATAGCTTCGAGAACGCTTGCGCTGAACTTGTATGGGCTTGCTGTGGAAGCGATAACAGTCTTTGTTGTATCGCCCGTTGCAGCCTTGTAATCTTCATAAACCTTAACGGCAACAGCGGAATGTGTATCGAGAGTATAGGAATACTTGTCGAAAATTCTCTTAATAGTATCCTTAGTTTCAACATCTGTGCAGAAGCCTGCGGAGAATTCTTCCTTAAGCTTTGCCTTGATATCATCGGAAACTTCATACTTTCCTGTGCTTGAAAGCTGACCGAACCACTCTCTGATCTGAGCGTCGTTGTAACCTGTCATAATGTAAAGAAGTCTTTCAAGGTTGCTGGAGATAAGGATATCCATAGAAGGAGAAATAGTTGTGATGAAATCTCTGTTTCTATCATAAACGCCCGTTGTGAGGAAGTCTGTGAGGACTTTGTTCGAGTTGGAAGCGCAGATGAGCTTGTTAACGGGAAGTCCCATATTCTTTGCATAGTAAGCAGCAAGAATGTTGCCGAAGTTGCCTGTCGGAACAACGATGTTGATCTTGTCGCCTGCCTTGATCTCAGCGTCCTTAACGAGTGTTGCATAAGCGGAGATGTAATAGATGATCTGCGGAGCAAGACGACCCCAGTTAATAGAGTTTGCACTGGAGAACATAAGCTTGTTTGCTTCAAGCTTTTCAGCAATTTCCTTATCGCCGAAGATATTCTTAACGCCTGTCTGGCAGTCATCGAAGTTGCCCTTGAGTGCGCATACAGCAACGTTGCTTCCGTCCTGAGTTGTCATCTGACGCTTCTGCATCGGGCTTACGCCGTCCTCAGGATAGAATACCATGATCTGTGTGCCCGGAACATCAGCGAAGCCCTCGAGAGCAGCCTTGCCCGTGTCGCCTGATGTTGCAACGAGGATAACGATCTTCTTGTCGATGTTGATCTTCTTAGCGGAAGTTGTAAGAAGATAAGGGAGAATCTGGAGTGCCATATCCTTGAACGCACAAGTAGGACCATGCCAGAGTTCAAGCACATAAGTACCCTCGAAAAGATGAGAGATCTCTGCGATATTTTCGCTCTCAAAATTCTTTGTGGAATAAGCGTTGTCTGTGCAGTAGCGAATCTCAACATCGGTAAAGTCTGTGAGATACTTAGCGAAAATGTAAGCTGCTCTTTCGGAATAGCTCATATCGCCAAGCTTAACTATCTCGTCCATAGAAATGGAAGGAATCTCGGAGGGGACAAAAAGTCCTCCGTCCTTGGAAATGCCTTGAACGATTGCTTCCGCAGACGTAATATTTACGCTGCTGTCACGGGTGCTTTTGTAATACATAATTCAACAATCCTTTTATAATATAGTCATTATGTCGCTTGCATCGAAAGCATTTTCGACATAATTGAATCCAACAATTTTTCTGCCGTCGGCAATGATCTGAACCACATCGAACCGCGGCTGGAGATCGTGAGGGAACTGCAGGTAATACAGTTCAGAAGCCCGTATAATAAGCTGCTTTTTCCGCTTTGTAACAGCTTCAAAGCCGCTCACCATATAGTCGGGAGTTCTTGTTTTCACCTCTGTAAAGGCGATTATCCCGTCCTTTTCGGCAATTATATCTATCTCCCCACCCTTGACGCAGAAATTACGCTTTAAAATTTTATAGCCTTTTTTCTCCATATAAAGGGTAGCAACATTTTCGCCGAACTTTCCGAGTTCCTTTGCGGTCATAACTTTTCTCCACCGTTCTTGGCATAGAGTTTGCGGAGAAATGTTTTTCTGTGTACAGGTGAAGCGCCATATTTGAGTATAAGCTCGTTATGAAGCTTCGTTCCGTAGCCTTTATGCTTTTCAAACTGATATTCGGGGTATTCTTCCGCAAGCTTTTTCATATAGCGGTCACGCTCTACCTTTGCCAGGATAGAAGCAGCCGCGATGCTTGCCGATGTTCCGTCACCTTTTACAAGAGTTTCGACCCTGCAGTCAAGCGGCGGAGTTCTGTTTCCGTCAACAAGTGCAAGTTCAACTTTCGTTCCAAGTCCCTCAACAGCGCGTTTCATTGCAAGAAACGTTGCACCGAGGATATTCAGTTCGTCTATCTCTTCAACGCTCGCTGTTGCAACGCAGTAAGCATCAGCTTTTTCGATTATTTCGTCATAAAGCAGCTCTCTCTTTTTTTCGGAGAGCTTTTTGCTGTCATTTATGTCCTCGATTAGAACGTCCTCGGGCAAAATTACCGCAGCTGCATAAACATCACCTGCGAGAGGGCCTCTGCCTGCTTCGTCAACGCCGCAGAAAATGCCGTTCTGCTTTCTGAACTCGGAATCAAACTCAAACAGCGTCATTTTCGGTCTTCCTTTCATTCTTTTCGGGAAGTTCGAGCGTTACTCTGCCGAGTTTTCCGCTTCTGAATTCGTCGAGCACGGTTATAGCGGCTCTTTCCGTGTTTATTTCGCCGCCCGAGATGAGCATACCTCGTGCTTTGCCGACTTTTTGCAGTATCTCATAACCATCCTCTTCGGGATCGGTCGTGATCTTGTATCTTGTTTCAAGCGTGTCTTTGTACATATCATTGAGGACAAAAAGCAGGCGTGAAGCCAGCGCTTCGATATCCACAACATCGTCCTTGACAGCGCCCGTAAATGCAAGACGCTCACCTACGGTCTTATCTTCAAATTTCGGCCAAAGAACACCGGGCATATCGAGAAGCTCGACATCATCGGCGATCTTTACCCACTGTTTATTGAGTGTTACACCGGGTCTGTCCTCAACCTTTGCCTTTTTCTGCTTTGCAAGGCGGTTGATAAGAGAGGACTTTCCGACATTCGGTATTCCGACTATCATAACGTGCAGAACACGTCCCGTCATACCCTTTGCTTCGTACTTAGCGATCATATCTTTAAGTACGTTTTTTACCGCAGGAACGAACTTATTCACTCCTCTGCCGCTTCGGCAGTCGGTCGGGATAGCGGTTATACCTTTGCTGTTATAGTACGATATCCACTTCTGAACAGCTTGTTCGTCAGCGGTATCGCATTTATTCAAAATTACTATTCTCGGTTTCCCCTCGATGAGGTTCTGCAGGTCGGGATTTCTGCTCGAAACAGGTATTCGGGCATCGATGACCTCTGCGACCGCATCGACAAGCGGAAGCGATGACTTTATCATTCGCTTCGTTTTCGCCATATGTCCCGGAAACCACTGAATAGACGGTATTTCAGTCATTTCTACCTCCGATTATGCGGGAACTCCGAATCTTGAGAACGGGAATATTCTGAGCGAAACTTTTCCGAGAATTTCGTCCTCGGGAACAAAACCAACGAGCGGACTTCTGCTGTCGGTAGAGTTCATTCTGTTGTCGCCCATAACGAATACGCAGTTTTCGGGAACGGTAACGGGATAGTTATGTCCGCCCTCGTCAAGAAGGGTAAGGTTATTGATATAATCCTCCTGGAGAACCTTTCCGTCAACCTTTACTTCGCCGCTGTCAAAATCGATATCAACAGTCTGTCCCTCTGTTGCGATAATTCTCTTGACAATAACTTTTTCAAGAGCAGGATTATCATTGTTTACAATAACGATATCACCGTTTTTCGGTGTATAGAAAAGATAGGAAACGATCAATCTGTCCTTGTCCACAAGCGTCGGGAGCATGGATTCTCCGTTAACTGCGGCAAGTCTGAAAACAAATGTGAAGAAGAGAATTACAGCGAAAAATGCGATAACGAGGGTTTCGACCCATTCAAACAGATTTTCCGAACTCGAAACTTTCTTTTCTTCTTCGTCAAGAACCTCATAATTAAGCTCATACTTTGCCATAACCGTCAATCCTTTCCAATTGTAAATATTTAGGGTTCAAACCGAACAATTACACCTTGAGCAATGCTTGAATAGCAAAAAAGGGACAAAATGTCCCCTTTTTGTTTTCAAACAAATCACTTGATCTGCTCTTTAACCTTAGCTGCTTTTCCAACTCTGCCGCGGATATAGTAGAGCTTGCTGCGGCGAACCTTACCGCTTCTAACGAGTTCAACCTTCTCAATGATAGGAGAGTGAACAGGGAATACTCTTTCAACGCCGCATCCGTAGGAAAGACGTCTAACGGTAAATGTTTCATTGATACCGCCGTGCTTCTTTGCGATAACAGTACCCTCGAAGATCTGGATTCTGTACTTATCGCCTTCCTTGATTCTAACGTGTACCTTTACAGTATCACCAACGTTAACAACGGGTGCGTTCTCCTTCATGCTGCTCTGGCTAATAAGTTTAAGTGCGTCCATGGATTTATTCCTCCTAAAATTTTCAGACATTCTTACCTCACGCAAGTTGATCGTAAAATACGGTCTGTGGCAGCGGACTGTCCTTTTAATGTCAACTGTGATTTTTCACAGCGGCACTAATCTCGTCTGTATAACCGTGTTTTTGACATAGTTATACTAACGGATCATCAAATGCTCTTTTATTTTAGCACATTGTTCTAATAATTACAAGTAGTTTTCCGAAAAAAATGATAATCTGCTGATTATACAAACAATTCACCATTATTTTTCAGTATTTTTGTGCGTTTTGTACTAATACCAAGATCGTCTATGCCGCAATACTTCTGCAAAGCTTCGATAAATACATTGGAATTGATGTTAAGCTCCTGACCTGCGGGAAGCCGAACAGTGAGAACAACGCCGTTATCCCCGATCTCCTTTGAGATCACGTTTATATTCGGCTTTATATCAATAAGTATCATACCTTTTTTTTTGGAATGTTTCTCCGCTTCGATCTTTTCAAGGCTCATCATTTTGTCAAAGCGTTCCGATACCTCTTCGGGAGAAAGTTTTTCGCTCGAAAGTCGGAATTCATACTCGGAAAAAGCTATCTCCTTATTTTTGCTTATCGGAGCTGACATCGAAACAAAATGTATGCCGTCGGGCAGGACTTTATTTATCGCATTGAGCATTTCATCATAAGGCATCTGTCTGACAACTTCAAAATCCATTATTTCGCAGTCACTTACCACTCCGAGAGCAAGCGCAAGTGGAAAGTTAAGATAGATCCTTGGATTGAAGCCCTCAGAATACCACACGGGAAGTCCCGAACGCTTCATTGCGCGCTGCATTGTTCTGAATAGGTCGAGGTGGGAGATAAAAACAGCGCGTCCTTTTTTCTCGAACACTCCCCTGACCTCATATTTTTCAGTCAAAGCAAGGACCTCCTATACATCTGTTTACACCGCAGCCTGCACATTTTTCACGGCAGTTCGGTGTTGTTACGGCTTCGTGAGCTGTCTTGTTTTCCCTTATGAGGAACTGCTTCGTGACATAATAATCGAAGAAGTCCCACGGGAATACTTCGTCATATTCACGCTTTCGGCAGGCATAGAAATTCATATCCAAGCCGTTTTTCTCAAACGCTTCGACCCAAGCATTGTAGTTATAATACTCGTCCCAGCTGTCAAATTTACAGCCGCTTTTCCAAGCGTCATAGATAACGGACGAAACACGTCTGTCCCCTCTTGCAAGGACAGCTTCAAGGACGGAAACGCGGTACTTGCTCCAGCTTACGTTGACATTACGGTTTCCTCTTGTTGCATCAAGGAGAACCTCCTGCTTGTGCTTTATTTCTTCCTCGGTCGCCTGCGGTTCAAACTCGAATGGAGTGAACGGCTTCGGCACGAATGTTGCACAGCTTATCGATATCTGGATATGTCTTCCGCGCTGGCGGTTCGGATTCTGATAGAAAAGGTCGCATATCTTTTTCGCAAGTTCAGCTATGCCGCGGATATCATCGTCCGTTTCGGTCGGCAGTCCGAGCATAAAATAAAGCTTTACAGCTGTATATCCGCCGTCAAAGGCAAGCTTGCAGGCACGGAATATTTCGTCCTCGGTTATATTCTTGTTGATAACATCGCGAAGCCGCTGTGTTCCTGCTTCGGGTGCAAAGGTCAGACCGCTCTTGCGGACTTTCTGTATCTGATCCATAAGCTCCTTGCTGAAACGGTCGATTCGCATCGACGGAAGTGAAAGGTTTATCTTTTCTTCCTCTGTATAGTTAGAAAGCTTTACAAGCATATTTTCAATATCTGAATGGTCGCTCGTACTGAGTGACGAAAGTGAAACTTCCTCGTATCCTGTACTTTCGCAAAGGCTTTTGGTTTCGCTACATATAACGCCCGTGTTTTTCTCACGGAGAGGGCGATAGATATATCCTGCCTGACAGAATCGGCAGCCGCGGATACAGCCGCGAAGCACCTCAACAATAGCTCGGTCATGTACGATCTCACAATAAGGCACAACGAATTTATCGGGATAATAAACCCTGCTCATATCCTTGATTATTCTCTTTTTAATAGTAGGCGAAGCATTGGAGTTATTTGGTGTAAAGCTTTTTACCCTGCCGTCATCTTCGTACGCAACATCATAGAAAGCAGGAACATACACGCCCTCGATCTTTGCGGCGGCTTCGAGAAACTCTGTTTTTGAAGCGCCTTTCTTCTTCATTTCAACATAAAGATCGTAAACTTCAAGGTTGACTTCTTCGCCCTCGCCGAGGATAAACATATCGAAGAATTCAGCTATTGGCTCGGGGTTGCACACGCACGGACCTCCGCCGATAACTATAGGAGAAAATGCTGTACGGTCTTTAGCCTTTACAGGCACTCCTGCAAGGTCAAGCATATTGAGTATGTTCGTATAGCACATTTCATACTGTATAGTGAAGCCGATGAAGTCGAAGTCCTTTATCGGTTCAAGGCTTTCAAGTCCGTAGAGAGGAATGTCATTTTCACGCATAAGCTTCTCGAAGTCAACATCGGGAGCAAATACTCGCTCGCACCAGAAATTCTCACGTTCATTCGTCAGCGAATAAAGTATCTTCATTCCGAGGTGCGACATACCTATCTCATAAGTATCGGGAAAGCAGAATGCAAAGCGCATATCCACTTTATTTTTGTCCTTTACAACGCTGTTAAGCTCTCCGCCGATATAGCGTGAGGGCGTTTTTACATTGAGCAGAAGCTTTTCTATCTTATCCTTTAGCATAGATCCTCCTAAACCATTACTGCGGTAAAAAGCAAAAACAGCAGAGTCAGGTATATTGTAAAATTCCTTGTTCCCGTCATAAACAGAACCACTGCGGCGGCAGGAACGGTTATAATGCTTGCATAATTGAGTGCAGATTCAGCCTTTAGCGCAAATCTGTACGGCAAAAAGCGGTAAAAAGCCGCTGTTATGATTTTTCCGCCGTCAAGAAAGCTTATCGGCAGTGCATTGAACAAACCTATCGCAAGATTTACAGCACCGAAATCTTCGCCGAAACCGAACAGCCTCGTCACAGCATACAAAATGAAATTCACTGCACAGCCCGAAGCCAGCGTTATTATTTCCTGCGGAAATTTGCAGAGCATATCGTTCATCGGGCGGATAATTTTTATCCCCGCACCGTAAAAAACAAGCTTTTTCACGGTTTGTCCCGTTAAAAGCATTGCAATAAGATGCCCCGATTCGTGAAGCAGGCAGGCGTAAAGGCTGTAAGCTGTACAGTTATTACCGCTGCAAAGCATAAGCAATGATACCGCCGCAAAGAAGCTAAAATCAAAGCAGACCTTTACTCCTCTGAAAGAAAATTCAATCATAGGACACGGGTTTTGAATTAACAAATTCAAGGAACGCTTCAAGGACGTTGTCCGTTTTTTCTGCGGAAGAATAGTAATTCTCCTTGAACTCGTCGGAAAGCTGCCCTGCGATATCGGGCGCAAACATATTCGCCGCAATGAAAATAATTGAAATAACAACACAGATTATGGCTTGAAGTGTTATTGTTTCATCGAGCGTTATATACTTTTTTTCATTAAGGTTTGTAAAGCTCGGTATTTCGGTTTTGAGTTTGTCCGACGTTTCGCCGATATTTTCTGTTTTTTCGTCAAGCTGTTCATTATCCATAAAAATCCCCTCCCGAAATAAATCTATTACGGGAGGACGGATTTTATACTGGGGATTCTCTAAAAACCGAAACAAAATAATACTTCGTATTATTCGCAAATTTTCGTTGGGACTTTGCGCAGCTTCAAGGCAGCGAAACGCAGTATAATACTACGGAATACATTCCGAATGTATTTCAAGTTTCGCTAACGCGGAAGATGCGCAAAGTCGTAGAAAATTTGCCGTGAGGGAGGTTTTTAGAGGTTCCCTTATATTAGTCTTCTTTTTTCATTCTGATGATAGAGCCTGCCGGATATGACTTTTCGCACGGGATAACGAGCTTCATCATTGCGTGGTTTGCATTTTCGACAAGCTCACCGTTTTCGTCATACATTTCGTTTATGGTCATATCGTCATAGTGGCAATTCGGGGCGAGAATTTCGACCTGCGCGCCCTTTTCAAAGCGGTTGCGTTGGGTTGCGTAAATTTTTCCGTCCCTGCACTCGTCAACGATAGCAACAACGTCATATTCGCGAATATAGCCGCTGTTTTCATAATACTGGCTGTCCTTTGGGTGACCGTAGAAAAAGCCTGTGCAGTATTTTCTGTGGCTGACCTTAAAAACTTCGTCGCGAACCCAATCGGGAAGCTTAAAGTTATCGGGGTCTTTCTTGAAAATATCCATTGCCATACGGTAGGCGTTCGTAACAACGGAAACATAGTACGAGGACTTCGCTCTGCCCTCGATCTTAAAGCTCATAACTCCTGCTTTTGCGAGGTCATCGATATGGTCGATCATACACATATCCTTTGCATTGAGGATATACGAACCGTTCTCGTCCTCATAAACGGGATAAAATTCGTTCGGACGCTTTTCTTCCATAAGGTGATAACCCCAGCGGCACGGCTGAGAACATTCTCCTCTATTTGCATCACGGTTGGTAAGATACGCCGAAAGCAGACATCTGCCCGAGAACGACATACACATTGCGCCGTGGACAAAAACTTCTATATCAAGGTCTTTCGGTGTCTTTGCGCGAATTTCCGCAATTTCTTCAAGTGAGAGCTCACGGGCAAGGACAACACGCTTTGCACCCATATTGTAAAGCTCATTCGCCGAAGCATAATTGACGATACCCGTCTGAGTGGACATGTGTATCTCCATATCGGGAGCGAACTTTTTCACAAGAGCCATAAGTCCGAGGTCGGCAACGATAACAGCGTCAACGCCGCTCGCAACGGCTTCCTGCATAAAACCCTCAAACTGCGGAATTTCGTCATTTCTCGGCAAGGTATTGCAGGTAAGATAAACTTTTACGCCTTTTGCGTGTGCTTCATCAACAGCGGCTTTCATTCCCTCGCCCTCGAAATTTTTCGGGGCGGCTCTCATACTGAAAGCCTTTCCGCCGATGT
This sequence comes from uncultured Ruminococcus sp., assembly GCA_937926145.1. Taxonomy (GTDB): domain Bacteria; phylum Bacillota; class Clostridia; order Oscillospirales; family Ruminococcaceae; genus UMGS363. The sequence goes on from CALANW010000009.1 coordinate 20,587, forward strand.
AGATTGCATCTGCGCCATAGTCGAGCGCAGCCTTAAAGCGTTCATAGTCGCCTGCGGGCGCAAGAACCTCAAGATTGTTTATATCCATTAAAATTTTCCTCACTTAATTCCCGCAAGAACGAGGTTTGCTTCGTGTTCCTCGTTTGTTCTTGCGTAATAAACTTCGCCCGTATCGACATTTGCGCAGAAGTAATAATAGTCGGTATCGGCAGGATAAAGGACTGCGTTTATAGCGTCAAGTCCTGGGTTGCATATCGGTCCGGGGGGAAGTCCAGCGCCCTCGTAGGTGTTATAGGCTTTAAACATTTCCTTTGACGGGAACTCAATATTAGGCTTGATGACCTCTTCAACATATTTTCTTGTTGGGTCGGATTGGAGAAGCGGATAATTATCGGGGTCTGCAAGTCTGTTTCGGAAAACAGACGCAACGCGCTTCATATCATACACCGAACTTGCCTCAGCCTGAACCATTGAAGCCATTGTCAGCATTTCTTCAAATTCCAAGCCAAGGTCGTCCATTCTTGCGTAAATATCGGGGGTTATTCTTGTTTCAAAGTTTCTGTAGATCTTCTTGCAGACGATCTTTGGGTCTTCTTCAACATAAAATGTATAGGTATCGGGGAAAAGATATCCTTCCATTTTATAGAATTTCATCGCGCTGACCTTTACAAGCTTTTCAAAATCGAATCCGAAGCTTGAGTTGTTGAATTCGCGGATAAAGTCAGATGCACTGCAAACATTGTTTTCCTCAAGCTTTTGAGCAGCGTCCAAAAGATCGATACCCTCGGGGAAAGTTATATCGACCGATTCACGCGTGTCAACAGCACCCTGCTGAAGCTCATGAACGATGTTTTCATATGACATATCGGGCGTGAGAACGTGCGAACCCGCAACGAAAGTTCCGTCCGAACCCTTTATACGGGAGTAAAAACGGAAGAAGTATGTGCTGTCGATTATACCCTCATTGGCAAGGATATCAGCGATATCAGCTGTACCCGAATTCATCGGTATTTCGACAACGACCTCAACGCTTGATTTTCCTATTCCTACAAAATCCCTTGCGAATTTCAGCACAAAAGCCGCACAGAACACCGCAACAGCAACGATTATCACTGTCATAATAAGTCCGAAGATAAGTCTGCCATTACCTTTCTTTTTGCGTTTTTTCTTTTTTGGTTTCGGCGGACGTTTTTCCTCAGGCTCGTCCTCAAAATCATCATCGTCCGAAATTTCGGGCTCATTTACTTCCGATTTATCTGTACTTTCGGGAGCATCAGCATTTTCAGCAGCCTTTTTGTCCTCATATTCGGAATATTCCTCTATTATGCTGTTGATATCGGACTTATCTTCCGAAGCTGATGTTTCGTCACTATGTAAAGTATTTTCACTTTCCACATTAGATATTTCCTTGGGAATATCCTCCGTGGAAGTTTCCTCAGATTTAGTGTCTTTTTCCTTATTTTCGTCCATACTGCCCCTCCTTTAAGCCTTTATTTTCTTGATATATTTTTCTGTCACAATAAGGTTTGCCGCAATATCGAATTTGCCTCTGACAAGGTTTGAAACTGTACAGCTGCAATACTCAATGCCTATATTATATAATCCGCTGTGTGCGGAAAGAAATCTGTCATAATAGCCGCCGCCATAACCGAGCCGATAACCGTCCATATCATAAGCGAGTGCAGGAACGATACACACTGCATCGTCAAAGCAAGTCAGCATTTCGCATTTTTCGGGGTCAGGTTCAAGTACGCCGAATGTTCTTGCTTCAAGCTGCTCGTCCGAGGTTATGATGAAAAAATCCATATTTCGTGTTCCGTCAATGCATCGAGGAACAGCAACCGTCTTGCCATCAGCAAGGGCGGTATGTATAAGCTGCATAGTATCGACTTCAATTTCGGTTGAAACGTAAGTCAGCAGTCGTTTACAGCGTTTATACGCATCGGTCGAAACGAGTTTTTTGCAAATTTTATCGTCAAGCTCTGCTTTTGTCTGCTCGGGCATATCCCTGCGTATCTGCTTATACTTAGCACGAAGCTCTTTTTTATACTCTCTTATATCGAAATCAGCGGACTTTACCTGCATAAAAGACCCTCGCTGACCTTATCCGCGGTAGTCTTATCTGTCATTATCTCTGCAAGCTTTACGGCAAGAGCCATTGCAGTTGCAGGACCTCTTGAAGTTATAACCTTGCCGTCAACGGTAACATCATCGGTCGATATCTCTGCACCGAAAAGCTCCTTTTCAAATCCCGGATAGCAGCAGGCTTTTTTTCCTTTCAGAACGCCCTTATGTCCGAGAACTGTCGGTGATGCGCACATCGCACTGATGTAAAGGTCATTATCTTGACAGTATCTTATTGCCTTTTCTACAAAGTTGGAAGCATCAAGATTCTGCATTCCCTTTAAGCCGCCCGGGAGATAGATCATTTCAAGCTTATCATCAAGTGCGGCTGATCTGTCGTCCGTGTCAGCGCAGACAGTTATTCCGCGAGCGCCTTTGATATTCTTTCCGCCGATTCCGACAGACATTACCTCTGTTCCGCTTCTTCTCAAAACATCAATCACCGTAACGGCTTCGATCTCCTCAAAACCCTCGGCAAGAAATACATATACCATAATTATCCTCCTTATTTGAACGTTACAACATTTTTTACTAAGCGAAATTCGGGATTATAGGAAAGCTTCGACTTTCGCAGACCCTCGATTCCGAGATCTTCTTCACGATTGATATAGGTGAAATCATTAGATTCAGCCTTTGCAAATTCATTCATTACCGCAGTATAAGCACCGTTGATATTTGGCAGAGCCTTTTCAATATGAACATCGAGTGTATCCGAATTAATTCGGCAGCCAATTGTAAAGCCTGCTACCTTTCCGTCAACGCGGATAACTCCGCCTTTCAGTCCAAGTTCATCAAAGTTGTTGAAAAAGGTATTTATCGCATACTGCTCTCCGACAGCGGATTCATCGTCGTACATATCATTGTCATTGTAAGACTCGGCAGCAAAAAGAATACAGTCATCGAAATCTTTATCGGTAAGCTTTGAGTAGCTCCAGTTGTTCTCATAGAAACGATTGAGGTGGTTTCGCTTTCCGTGATACTTTTTGCCTGTCAAGGTTCTAAGCTTTTCAGCCAAATAAATATAGTCATAGTCAGCTTCATCGGTCGTGACGGTGTATTCGTTCAGGAAATTTTCCTCAAAAAGCGCCAGTTCATCATTCGTTACCGAAATAATGCAAAGAGGACTTCCCTTTTCTTCGGAATATTTGCGCAGTTCACGAAAAAGTTCAGCTCTGTCGCCCTGACCTGCGGGATATGTGAAATGCAGACCGTCTTTCTCCGATTTTGAGATATAAAAATCCTTATATCGGCAAATTTCGGTTTCATACAGACGATGCCACGCGAAATTATTGGCGAATGAATATTCACAGCCGCGAAAGTCCGACATTTTAAGGATACTGTCTATCCATGGCTTATCACTAAGCTCAATTTTTCTGAAATCAAACATTTGAATTGCTCCGATTGGTATTTGCTTTGCTGCAAAGTTATTATACTTTACAGCACATTGGTTATTATTTTCATAATTTTATCGTTGATAGCTTCAATTGGCAATGGTTTGTCACCGTCATTGCAGCCAACAACGTGCCAGCCAAGTTTTTCTGCGGCATAGAGCGCAGTCTTTCGGCAGGTCATAAGGTAAGCTATATTGGATTCGTGAATGTCTTTTTTGCTTTCGTCGCCATTATAGCGCTCACTCATAAGCTTCTGCGAAATTTCGATAGGCATATCAAGGAAGATAACGCAGTTCGGGCGCGGAAGCTGAAACTTTGAATATTCATAGTCCTGAAGCCATTCGAGATAGCTGTCCCACTCGCTTTCGGGAAGCTTTGACATCTGGTGAATAGCGTTTGAGGAAACATATCTGCTCGCCAAGATAAGCTCGCCGTTTTTATAATTCTGCTCCCAATATTTTTTATAGCTGACATATCGGTCAACGGCATAAAAGCTTGATGCGGCGTAGGCATTTATATCAGCGGCATTTTCTGAGATCTCGCCCGAAAGATACATTTTTACAAGCGTTGAGGACGGTTTATCGTATTCTGGAAAGCTTATAGCCTTTACAGTATATTCCTGCGATAATTTTTCCTTTACGATATCAAATTGTGTGGATTTTCCGCTTCCGTCCAATCCGTCTATAACGATAAGCTTATTACTCATTTTATCAC
>CALANW010000010.1 GCA_937926145.1 uncultured Ruminococcus sp.
GACGTCAATCGGGGAATTTTTCTTTGTGATAGAATTGAAATCAGGATAAGGGCGGTCATTTCCGATGAAAATGACATCATCTATCCGCAAGATACTCATTTTTGATCAAATGTGACTCTTAACGTATTCCATATATATGACGAAAAGCGGAGGTGTAAAATGCCGGAAAGATACAAACCCGATGAAGCTGCACACAGTGTTACTGTCGGAAAAACAACTTTCGTGGTAAGCTCATTCACCGATACTCAGGCAACCGTTACGGCAGAGGAGCTTATCATAAAAATGCTTAAATCAAAAGTCGCAGAAGCGGCAAAGGAGGAGAAAACAGCATGATCCCTTACAACAATTCTATCATTGTTCCCGTGGACACAGGCTACGGGAATATCAAAAACTCACTGCACTCATTCCCCACCGGAATTTCAGCATACCAGACCAAACCTGCATTTGAGGGCAAGATACTTCATATCGGAGAAATGTATTACCGTATTGGCGAGGGTCACAAGGAGTATATTCCCGACAAAACCGTTGACGAAGAATTTCGTCTACTGACCATTGCCGCAATTTGTGACGAATGCAGAAACTGCGGATTTTATGAAGGAAACATCTATCTTGCAGTCGGCTGTCCAACTGCAATGCTCACAGCTCAGCGTGAAAGCACAAGAGAGTATTTTATGAGCAGTCCTCATATCGACTGCGAGTACAATAACGTTCATTACCACCTCAACATTGTCGGATGCTTCGTTTATCCGCAGGGATACGCTGCGGTCACGGAGTATCTTCACAATATGACAGGTGTGAACATGGTCGTTGATATCGGAAACGGCACGGCGAACATTCTGCAGATCAACAACAAAAAGCCTATCGAAGAAAAATGCGTAACCGAAAAGCTGGGCGTGAATCAGTATATGATTGCAGTTCAGAAAGCGGTCATGGCAGCCTACGGCAAAAAGATTGATCCCGAAGTTGTTGAACTTTTCATCAGAAAAGGAGATACCGATGCTCCCGACAATTACAAAAACATTTTTCGTGCAGAAGCAGAAAAATATTGCCGGAAGATTTTAGACGCCCTTTACAGATGTGAATATGATCCCGATTTTATGAAGCTGTATGTCTGCGGCGGTGGTGTTCAGCTTATCAGACGTTTCGGAAAATACAATTCCGACAGAGTGATTTTTATTGATGACATCTGTGCCACAGCTAAAGGCTATCAGCAGTTTGCATTAAAGTCACTGAAAGCAATGGAAAAGAGGTCTGAGTAATGAAGCAGATGAAAAGAATTACTCTTAGGCTCTCCCTTGAAAATCCGTCCGATAAGAAGATAGCCGACTTTCTTGCCAACATCGACAAGAATAAATATCATACAGTTAATAATGCGATAAAAACTATTTTGTATTCGGTTATTAACGGTAATGCTACCGAGAAGAGTGAAAAGTCCGATATGAAGGAAATAATTTCCGTTATCCGCACCACCCTTGAAACGGAAATCCCAAAGCTGTTTTCTGTTTTCGGTTCAAGTAATCATACGAAAATTGAGCAGGACAACACGCCTGTGGGAAAATCGGCTGAAACCCTTGACGATGATGACATTGACATGGATTTTATCGGAGGTTGATGATATGACGGTAAAAGCACTTTGCGAGAAATACTCTCTTAAATTTCAGACGGTGTATAAGAAAATATCACACCATAAGGATAAGGAGCTTGCAGGACATATTACAAAGGTTAAGGGAGCAAGCCTTGAGCTTGATGATTTTGCTGTTGACTTTCTTCTCCCGACTCATGTAAAGGTTATGCAGGCTATTGAGGAATGTGAGGGTATTGCCCGTGAGAATGAAGAACTTAATGATAAGCTGGAATCGGCTGAAATCATTGCCGAACAGACAGATAATCAACTTTCAAAAGCCCTTGCAGATAATGAAAATATGCTTGCCGAAATTGACCGTTTTAAAAGCAGCTTATCAGAAAAGGACAAGGAGAACAGCAAGCTTTCAGAACAGCTTGAAGCAGAACGTCATTCATACGAACAGGCTATACGGGAGCTTGAAAATCGTATAGCGGAGTTGACCGAGGAAAACAGGCTTCTTACCGAAAAGTATGAAGCTGTCCCAAAGTTTTTCAGAAAGAATCAGTAGTTTTACGCTATTCTCTGTGGGAGAAAGGATATTCTCATCGTGAGAAAAACAAGTCCTTTCAACCACAGAGAATTATGGGTAGATTTAGCAAGCATTGATTTTGTGGGAACAAAATCCAAAATTGAAAGGAGATTTATGAATAGGGATAACTTTATAAAAATAAGGGTGTCGGCAGAAGAAATGTCGGCTATAAAGCAGAGGGCGGAAGCTGCCAACATGAGTATCAGCAGTTTTCTCCGTGATCTGGCTCTCAACGGCAAAATCATTCTGTATGGCACCGAGAATATTTACCGCTTCAACCAGCTTATGCGTGCTATCGGAACAAACATCAACCAGATTGCAATGGTGGTGAACTCCGAAAAGTCAGTTTTCAAGGGAGATATAGATTTGCTCCGTCGGGAGGTCGAGAAAATCTCCGTGGAATTTCACAGCTATATATCCCCTCTGAAAGGTCAGGAGGTGTAGTTTGGCTTACATAAAGCACACAGCGATCCACACAACACCGAGGGCGCATCTGAAATACATTCTTAATCCCGGCAAAAACGAGGATATGAAGTACAGCACTGCAATTTGCTGTACCAATGATTATGCTGCTGTTTGCGAGGATTTCAAGGAAATTTATGAAGCTTTTGCCAAGAACAAGTTTGATAACCGAACCAAGGGAAAAAAAGAAAGTGTGCGTATTCACTCCTACATTCAGTCCTTTGATGAGTCCGTTTCTCCCGAAATGGCTCATCAGATCGGGGTGGAATGGGCGAAGGCAATGTTCGGTGAAGACCGTCCGGTTATTGTATCAACTCACACCAACACAGGTCATTGCCATAATCACATAGCCGTCTGCGCTCATGATGTAAAAGGCAACCGTTGGTTTGAAGATCAGTACACATATAATCTGGCGAAAGAGGTTTCCGACAGGATTTGTCTTGAGCATGGATTGAGCATAATCAAAAATCCGAAAAAGCACAGCTCAATAAATTATAAAGAATGGGATTCCCGTAAAAGGGGCTGCTCATGGAAAGTCAGAATGGCAGATGTTATCGACAGGCTGATTATTTCTCCCAAAGTTACAGACATAAATTCGCTTATTGAAAAAATGCGTGAGTACGGTTATGTTTTTACCAACGAAAAGCGAATGATCGCTAAGCCTGCGAATGTAAAATATGGGTGTTCAATAGCCAAACTCGGTTATGGTTATTCAATGGAAATGCTCCAAACGAGAATTGCAAACAAGCAGAATGAATTTGCCGGAATAAAGATAAGTGCGTTTCTCGGTGTTCAGGTTGATTACGCTGTTACTGTTCGTGAAAAGCAGATAGAACTTTATCGTTCACGTTCCGTTTCATCGAATATCTCTTATGCAGATGTTAGAAGAACAATGGAGCTGCTGAATTATGTACACGATAATCACATTCATTCCGTTGATGATATGAAAGCGGTTGTAGGCAAAGCAAAAGCGAAAGCAGAAAAGCTTTACTATCGTTATGATTATCTATGCAAGGAGAAAAAGCTGCTTGAACAGCTAAAAAATTTCGGTAATGAATATCATTATCTTGTCAACAAAACCGACAGAACGAACATTGAACAGAAACGGCTTGAAGAATTATATCGAAAATTTCTGCCCAATGCTTTTCTCGGTCGTGGTAATTACGGTGATCCCGATTGGGTGCAAAAACAGATAGATCAGATGCAGAGTGATATTCGTGAAATTGACAGCGTGTATGCTGAGCTGAAGAAAGCCAATTCGGATTATTATCGTGCATGGAACGGTCAGGAATTACTTGAAAGAACTCTTGAAACTGATTTTGACCGTATCCGCAAGCAGGAGCATTTGCGTAAGCAGATTGAAATGTATCATCAGGGATATGAGCTTCAAGAAGACGGTACATATGCTAAGAATCCTAAAGCCACAGAAATTCGCAATGCAGAGCTTGACTATCTTGCAGAGATCAAAGCAGAAAAACAGCGCCGGGCAGAAATGGAATATCTGCTTGAGCTTGAAAAGCAGGAAGAGCGTGCAAGACGCAGAAGTTATGATCGTTCAAGATAATCGGTTTCCCACTCTTTGGGATATTCAAATTCATATCTTTGCATCTGACGTGCTGCCGCAATTTTTCTTGCGGTAAGTTCTTCGGAGCAGCCGAGAGCGAAATATTCCGCAAAAGCAAGGCTGTATTTTTTCACCGCAAGCGGATAATTTCCCGACAGAATATATGCGGCTCCGAGGTCATAAAGCAATGCCGCATGATTATTGGAGCAGCATTCTTCTGTCGCAAACTCGCATTCTTTGAGAACTTCAATAGCCTTGGTTACCCTTGAATTTTCGGAAGGTGTTACAGCGTAGTTTCTCGCAATGGTGATGAAATCGTCATTGTAGGTTCTTGTCAGCTTGATGAAAAGATATGCCTTGTCCATAAATTCTAAGCCACGTTCGGTTTCCTTGTTTTCGGTGTAAAGCAAACCGAGATTCATATTTATGTTTGCAAACAGAACTGGATTTAATTTTTCATCGCACACAGACAGAGCCTTATTCATCATGCTGATAGATTTTGAAAGCTTATCATTTCTGTTCATAGGCAGCATTGCTTTGTTATTCAGAAGCAATGCACGATCATTGACAGTACCAAGTGTTTTGTCGGAAAGCAGTTTTTCGGTTTCAAAAACGATGTGTTCCATTAGGTTATACTCGTGATAGTTATCAAGAAATATGTATGCGCCTTCGAGAAAACTCAGATATGAATTGCTGTCGGTATTTCCGATATATTTCATTACATTTCCTATTGTCGAAATGATAGTCGCAGAGTCGGGTAGCTCAATACCAATGATTTGCAATTTGCTTTTCAAATTGGTGATAAGGGTATCGCAATTATCAAATGTTGGTTTTAAGTCAAGCAGGACAATATCCCTTATCATTGGGTGTAGTGTAATGAGGTCAGCGTGAGTGTTTTCGATAAATCCGAGTTCACACAGCTCGTTTATTCCGTTCGTATCGTCCAGTTCAAGCATTTTTGCAAAATATCTGATACGGACTTCATCAAAGAAAACCATATTTCGCATTATGCTTTGATAATTTTCATCAAGCAGATACAGCGAAAACAGAGAACGGATATGATTATAGTATGTTTCCTTTGCATTTATTCCGTCCTTGCTGATTTTTATCTTGTCAGTAGAATCGGGATCGGCACTGTTCTGTCTGAGATGTTCAAGAATTTCTTCAGGAGTATGCAGACCTTTTTCAAGAAGCTTTGCTGTCATCTCAACGGACAGAGTGTGGTGATGTACGGTTTCAATAAGGTCATTGATAACGGCTTTGTTTTCCTCGGCATAAGAATAGTATTTGCTCACAAGCTGATACAAATCTTCGGGATTTCCAATAACATCAAGGCTGAAAATATATCCGCAGTCGATATTGCTTCGTGTGGTGAAAATCATTTTACAGCCGTAATTGGTAAGTGTACTGAGAAAGCTGTCATTTGCATTATTGAAGTTATCAATTACGATGAGCGAATCTCTGCGCAGACTTTTCAGAAAACGGATATGCTTTGTAAATCGGGTGTGTTCATCATCGGAAAGGTTGTTCCCTGCAAAATCCATATCGGTTATCATTTCTTTCAGACTTCCGGAGTAATTGAAATACAAAATATTTCGGTATTCTTTCTTGAATTTCTTCGCATACGCTTTGGCAAATTCACTTTTGCCTATGCCTGCGAAGCCTTTTATGAAAACCTTGCTGTGTTCCTGCAAAGCCGTATGAAGTTCGTCAAGCTCCGTATCACGTCCGCAGAAATATCTGCACGGTGCGGGAACTTCTGCACCAAATATACACTCCGAAACAGTTATCGCAGATGTCGGAAGCATTGCTTTATCCGCAGGAATGAAAGGTCTGTCTATGGCGGCAAATATCACATTTCCGATAAAACGGCAGACTTCGGATTCATCTGTGGTATCAATTTCTGTAAGAATTTCCGATTTCTTTTCTTCGGAAAGAGAATAGTCGTTTGATACAAGGGTTACAAGCTCATTGTAAAGATTATTCAGATCATAGACTACATCAACACAGTTATCCTGAAAATCATATCCGATGCTTTCACAGCCGTTATCTCGATAAAAATTTATGAGGTCGGCAGGAACAGGACGACTGCCTTTTATCCAGCGTGATATTGAAGAGCTTTCAAAAATTTTATCATCGCAGCTGTCATAATATTCGGAGAATATTCCCGTTATGAGGTCGGTTTGCGTGAATGCACGTTCTCTGTTCTTGAAAATGTGCATATTTTCACGGCAGTTTTTGATTATGATGCTTATTACTGTGCTGAAATCCACTTTGCGCATGGCGGTTCCTTTCGTGATTTTTCTTTCAGTATAACACAATTTTTAACAAAAATCAAATCATAAATTTGTTTGTGTTTTTACAAACGATTTATTGCTTTAAAGCGGAATATGATGTATAATAAATACAGTCATAATCTGCTGTTTGGAAAGGTAGGATATTATGAAATTAAAACAGCAGGATAAAATTACGGCTCTCTATTGCAGATTAAGCCGTGACGATGAATACAATGGCGACAGTATGAGCATTCAGAACCAGAAGGAGCTTCTCCTGAAGTTTGCTAATGATAACGGGTATTTCAACACGGAATTTTTTGTTGATGACGGCTATACAGGCACAAACTTTGACCGTCCCGATTTCAAAAGACTTATTGAAGCAGTTGAGGACGGAAAAATCGGTACTGTTATCGTAAAAGATCTCTCCCGTTTCGGCAGAGTATTTGCAGACAGGATTTTATACGGAAATGTTTCTTCCCGACAATGATGTTCGCTTTATTGCTATCAATGATTCCGTTGACAGTAATGATAGAGATAACGATTTTGCTCCGTTCAAGAATATCATCAACGAGTGGTATGCAAAAGATTGTTCCAAGAAAATTCGGGCAGTTATGAAAATGAAAGCTCAGCGTGGTGACTGTCTTACGGGAATAGCTCCATACGGATATATGAAAGATCCCAATGACAAGACAAAGCTGATTCCGAGTGACCGTGCGGATTACGTTAAAATGATGTATCGTATGGCTATCGAGGGGTGCAGCTGCGGTGAGATCGCCACGAAAATGAGAAGTATGAATCTCCCCATTCCAAAGGCCGATAATTACATCAGAAACGGTCTTGAAAACTGTGCTTCTTATCCGAAATATCCCTACTATTGGCTCAAAGCAACCGTTAAAACTATTCTTCTTAATCCTGTTTATACGGGCAGGACCGTTGCTCTGAGATATACGAATAAATCGTACAAAAACAAGAAAAGGATAGAGCGTCCCGAAGATGAATGGGTGGTTACCGAGAATACTCACGAAGCTCTTGTCAGCCGTGAGGACTATGATACGGTTTACAAAAGGCTTTCGGTCAAGACAAGGGACAAGGTAACAAATCCCGACAATATTTTCAGAGGTCTTGTAATGTGTCCCGACTGCGGAAAGGTTCATGGATTTTCAAAAAGGTATGATAACAGAAATTCCAAAGGTGCATATCGCTGTCAGACTGCTATAAGATATGGCAAGGAATATTGTTCATCTCACTACATAACCTTTGAACAGCTTTACGATGTTGTTCTTTCGGATATTCAGCACCATGCAACTCTGTTTGAAGAAAATGCTGATAGGTACATTGATATTCTTTCCAAGGCTTCCGAAACCGATAAGGTCAAGGAGAAAAACTCTCTTATCAAAGAGCAGGACAAAGCAAAAAAGAGGATCGGTGAACTCGATACTCTTTTGCAGAAAATCTATGAAGATATGGTTTTCGGTGTTATCTCAAAGGAAAGATATATGTCAATGTCGGAGAATATGGAAAAGGAGCTTTCTGTATTAAAGGCCAGGTCAAATGAGATTTCGGCGGCTTTGCAGGAAAATGATGCAAACAGAGCAAATGCGGAAAAGTTTGCCGAGCTTATCGAGAACTACATCGGAATTACCGAGCTTGACTATGAGCTTGTTCACACCCTTATCGAAAAGATATATATTCACGAGCGGGAGAACATTGATGGCAAGGCGGTTGTTAAGGTGGATATTTATTACAGATTTATCGGCAGCAATGCCGATTCGGACAATCCCACAGAGATATGCAGACGCCGCTCCTGACATAAAATTGAACACATATCATTTTGGAGCACAATGATATGTGTTCATACGAATTAAAACCGGAAAGCGACGGCAAATATCAGCTGAAAACCCGCTTTGCAAAGTTTACGAATCTTCCCGAACTTATGGGAATGTTCAAAGAATGCGCAGATATTCGCACAGCTGATACCCTTAATCTTGAAAAGCCGAAAGCGCACTTCCATGAGGTGGTGGCAGAGTCGTCAAAGGCACAGAAAAGGCTTATAAAGTCCCTTTCCAAGAGAGCAACTGCTATCCGTGATGGTAAGGTTGATCCCCGTGATGATAATATGCTTGTTATAACAAATGACGGAAGGAAGATAGGTCTTGATCAGAGACTTATTGATCCTACTATTCCCGACAATCCCGATTCAAAGGTAAATCTCTGCATAAACAATGTATATGATATTTATAGCAGAACAGCTGATAAACGCAGTACGCAGTGCATTTTCTGTGATATGTCCACACCCAAAAGTGATGCGAGGCAGGACAGATTTGAA
>CALANW010000011.1 GCA_937926145.1 uncultured Ruminococcus sp.
TCTGGACACCCACCACCCTTTGAAAAGCGTGGACGTAAACTTTAATTTTGTGCAATTTTTTTCTATAATATACTTTTTCAACAGACTGATTGGCGTTTAGCATTAGTATTATTGATTAGTCCGAACGGAGGGTTATTTTTAGAGAGAATTGTGAAAAATAAAAGAAAATTCCAAAAACCCCTTGACAAATCGGTCGGGTGGTGTATAATATAATTAGCACTCAGGGATAAAGAGTGCTAACAGAGTGCTGATACAAGTGCTAAAGATAGAAAAGGAGTGAACGTTTTGCAGGACGAACGCAGGCGAAAAATTCTCGCCGCCGTTGTTGATGAATATATTACAACGGGCGAACCCGTCAGCTCAAAGACGATCGCTTCAATGCCCGATATAAAAGTTTCACCCGCAACGATCAGAAACGATATGGCGCTTCTGGAAGAGCTTGGCTACCTTGAACAGCCACACACTTCCGCAGGCCGTATCCCGACTTACAAAGGCTACAGACTTTATATTGAGCAGCTTATGCCCGAGCAGAGCCTCTCGGACGAGGATAAAAAAATGCTTGACAATATCCTCGATGTTGAGATCCCGACGGCTGATGCGCTTATCGAAAAAGCCTCTACAGCACTTGCACAGCTTACAAACTGTGCCGCTGTTGCAAAAAATGTTGCACCCAAGTTTTCCGTTATAACAAAGGTCGAGGTCATACCGACGGGACGCAGAATGTACGTCCTGCTGATGATAACCTCATCGGGAGATATCAAAAACAAGGTCTGCCGACTGGAATTCGACCTCACGAATGAACAGCTTGACTTCTTCTCAAGCTTTATGGCGGAAAATCTTGAGGGCGTTACCATTGACGATCTTTCGGACGAAACACTGAAAGAACTTGCAGCGGCAATGGGAACCTATATGGTAACACTTACACCGCTTTTAAAGGGCGTGAGCGAGCTGGCGGATTGCTTCAGAGATAACGAAGTCGTTGTTTCGGGCGAAAAAAATCTGCTGGCAAGAACGGACATTGACAACAATCAGATAGCTCATTTCTTCGAGCATAAAAACGAAGTTGTGAAAATGCTTGACGACAGCTTCGGCGACTTGCAGGTCATGTTCGGAGAGGACGGAGGTTTCGTTATCGAAAACTCCAGTATGATAGTTTCAAAGATAAAGAAGGGTGGCAAAACGGCAGGTTCGCTCGGCGTAATAGGTCCGATGCGTATAAACTACGCAAAGATAATTCCTTACGTTGAGTATCTTTCCGAGAGAATAACGGAAATGATATCCGATGATGAACCTCCCGCAGAGGTAAAAGCGGAAGAAAAACTTCTTCCCGATACCGAAAGCAAGTCCCAATAAAGAAAGGAGTCCTGCCCCAAATGGATACAAATAAAAATAACGAAGAGCTTGAAAAAGAGCAGGCGGAAGAAGCTTCCGAAGAAAATACACAGACTGAAAAGACCGAAGAAGCTCCCTCCGAAGAGATCTCAGCGGAGCAGAAACGTATCGAAGAGCTTGAAAAACAGCTCGGAGATGAAAAAGACAAGTACCTTAGGGTGGCTGCCGAATACGACAACTTCCGCAAGCGCTCCGTAAATGACCGCCTTAACGCCGTTGCAGACGCTCAGGCAAAGGTCATCACCGAAATTCTTTCCGTCATCGACAATTTTGAACGTGCGATGGACGCTGAGTGTTCCGATGAGAACTACAAAAAGGGCGTTGAGATGATATTCAAGCAGTATACGGGCATACTTGATAAGCTCGGCGTTACCGAGATCAAGGCGCTCGGCGAACCGTTCGACCCGAATATCCACCACGCGGTAAATCAGGTCGAGGACGAAAACTTCGGCGAAAATACAGTTTGTCAGGTTTTCCAGAAGGGCTATAAGCTCGGCGACAAGGTCATCAGATGCGCTATGGTCGTTGTCGCAAATCCGTAAAAGAAATTTTCAGAAACAACTTGTTTAGATAAGAAAGGAAGATTTATATGTCAAAGATCATTGGTATTGACTTAGGTACAACAAACTCCTGCGTAGCAGTTATGGAAGGCGGCAACGCCGTAGTTATCCCCAACACAGAGGGTGCAAGAACAACTCCTTCCGTTGTAGGCTTCACAAAGACGGGCGAACGTCTTGTAGGTCAGGTAGCAAAGCGTCAGGCTGTTACAAACGCTGACAGAACAGTTTCTTCTATCAAGCGTCACATGGGTTCCGACTATAAGGTAAAGATCGACGATAAGGAATTCACTCCTCAGCAGATCTCCGCTATGATACTCCAGAAGCTCAAGGCTGATGCAGAGGCTTATATCGGCGAACCCGTTACGGAAGCAGTTATCACAGTTCCTGCATACTTCACAGATGCACAGCGTCAGGCTACAAAGGACGCAGGTCAGATCGCAGGACTTAACGTAAGAAGAATCATCAACGAACCTACCGCAGCAGCTCTTTCCTACGGCATCGATAAGGAAGACGATCAGAAGATCATGGTTTACGACCTCGGCGGCGGTACATTCGATGTATCTATCATTGAAATGGGCGACGGCGTTCAGCAGGTTCTTGCAACAGCCGGCAACAACCGTCTTGGCGGTGATGACTTCGACCAGAGAATAATCAACTGGATGGTTGAGAACTTCAAGGCTGAGCAGGGCATCGACCTCACAGGCGATAAAATGGCTATGCAGAGATTAAAGGAAGCTGCTGAAAAGGCTAAGATCGAGCTTTCTTCCACACCGACATCTACTATCAACCTCCCATATATCACAGCTGACGCAACAGGTCCTAAGCACCTTGAAATGACCCTTACACAGGCTAAGTTCAATGAGCTCACTTCCGACCTCGTTCAGTCCACAATGGGTCCTGTAAAGCAGGCTCTCTCCGACAGCGGACTTAAGCCTTCCGACCTCAATAAAGTTCTTATGGTCGGCGGTTCTTCAAGAATCCCTGCTGTTCAGGAAGCTGTTAAGAACTTCATCGGCAAAGAACCGTTCAAGGGCATCAACCCTGATGAATGTGTTGCACTCGGTGCTGCACTCCAGGGCGGCGTTCTCGGCGGCGATGTAACTGGACTCCTCCTCCTCGATGTTGCTCCGCTTTCACTCGGTATCGAAACCGCAGGCGGCGTTTGCACAAAGATGATCGAGAGAAATACCACAATTCCTACAAAGAAGTCGCAGGTATTCTCCACATTCGCTGATAACCAGACAGCCGTTGATATCAACGTTCTCCAGGGCGAACGTGAATTCGCTAAGGACAACAAGCAGCTCGGTATGTTCCGTCTTGACGGTATCGCTCCTGCTCCCCGTGGAATCCCTCAGATCGAAGTTACTTTCGATATCGATGCAAACGGTATCGTAAATGTTTCCGCTAAGGACCTCGGCACAGGCAAGGAACAGCACATCTCCATCACATCTTCCACAAAGATGTCCAAGGAAGACATTCAGAAGGCTGTTGACGATGCTGCTAAGTACGCTGAGGAAGATAAGAAGCGTAAGGAAGCTGTTGACGCTAAGAACAACGCTGAAAACCTCGTATTCCAGTGCGAAAAGGCTCTCACAGACTTCGGCGACAAGGTTTCCGCTGACGAAAAGGCAGCAGTTCAGCCTAAGATCGATGCTCTTAAGGAAGCTCTTAAGACCGACAACACAGACGACATCAAGGCTAAGTCCGATGAACTTCAGAAAGCATTCTCCGAGATCGCAACTAAGGTTTACCAGGCTGCAGGCGCAGCTGCACAGGCTGCTCAGGGCGCTGCTGAGGGCGGCAGCACTGACAACAACGGCGGCAATGACGGCAGTGACGGAAACGGTTTCGTAGACGCAGATTTCAAGGACGTTGAATAATTAAGATAAATCAAATAATGCCAACGGGTCAGATTCATTCTGACCTCGCGGCGTTTAATACTAATTTTTAATCAAAGTGTAGACAAAAAATCGGCGCAAAACCCATATATGCGAGCTTTTGCTTGATTTTTTGTACACTTTCAGTTTAAAAATTAGTATAACATGACAAATTTAACGGAGCAGTTTAAGATTTTATTTAGGAAAAAGCTGATCAAGATGTAATGATCGGCGTTTCCTTAGCTCCGCAGGAGGCTTTTATGGCTGATAAAAGAGATTACTATGAAGTCCTCGGAGTGAGCAAGACCGCTTCGGAGGACGAGATAAAAAAAGCATATCGACAGCTTGCGAAGAAATACCACCCTGACCTTAACCCAGGCAATAAAGAAGCCGAGGAAAAGTTCAAGGAAGTAAACGAGGCATACGAAGTGCTGTCCGATGCCGATAAAAAGGCTCGCTATGACCAGTTCGGTCATGCAGGCGTTGACCCGTCTTATGGCGGAGGCGGCTACGGCGGCGGTTTCAGCGGCGGATTCAGCGGAATGGGCGATATGGGCGATATCGGCGATATCTTCAACAGCTTTTTCGGCGGCGGATTCGGCACAAGCTCCAGAGCTAACCCGAACGCTCCGAGAAGAGGTCAGGATATCGAAACGGAAGTCACCATTAACTTTATGGACGCTTGCAACGGCAAGGAAGTTGAGCTCAACCTCAACCGCCTTGAAACCTGCCCCGACTGTCACGGCACGGGCGCAGCAGCAGGTTCTTCGTCCGAAACCTGCCCTGACTGTCACGGCACAGGTCAGGTCAAGGTCACACAGAGAACTCCGTTCGGCATGATATCTTCACAGAAGCCTTGTACAAAGTGCGGAGGCAAGGGCAAGATCATCACCAATCCTTGTCCGAAGTGCCGCGGCAACGGCAGAGTGAACGTTTCGAGAAAGATATCTGTCAATATCGTTGCAGGTATCGACGACGGTCAGACAATGCAGGTAAGAGGTCAGGGTAACGCAGGTGCAAACGGCGGTCCGAACGGCGATCTCCATGTACTTGTAAATGTTCGTCCCGACCCGATATTCGAGCGTGACGGCTACGATATCCATACCGATGTACCTATCACATATATGCAGGCAGTCCTCGGCGATGAGATCATCGTTCCGACTATCGACGGCAAGGTAAAATATACTATCCCCGAGGGAACGCAGAACGGCGCAACATTCCGTTTCAAGGGCAAGGGCGTGAAGAAGATCAACCGCTCCGACCGTGGCGACCAGTATGTTCACGTCAATATCGAAGTTCCGAAGAACCTTACCAAGAAGCAGAAAGACCTGCTTAAAGAGTTTGAAAACTCCCTTTCGGACGCAAACTACAACAAGCGCAAGAATTTCTTTGACCGCATTAAGGAAGCGTTTAAATAAATTCGGAATTAGGAATTCGGAATGCGGAATTATTAAATTCCGTTGGTATTATAAAAAACTAATGGGCGGATATATATCCGCCCATTTTTGTGCAATTTTTGCGATAATTCTGTAGAGGACGGGGCACTGTCCCAAATCGCATCAGTGGTTTTTCGGTGCATATTTCTGCGGAGTTTATCACATAACAAAACACCCCTGTTTTTATCAGATAAAAACAGGGGTGTTCGTTTATACTAATTTTTAAACTTAAAGTGTACAAAAAATCAAGCAAAAGCTCGCATATATGGCTTTTGCGCCGATTTTTTGTCTACACTTTGATTAAAAATTAGTATTATATACGGGACGGAAAAAATGTCCCATACAAGCTTTTCGGATAATGAAACGGGCGGATATTGAATCCGCCCCTACGGTTTGCGGTAATTTGCGGAGCAAGAATAATTCCGCATTCCGAATTCCTAATTCCGAATTAGGTCTTGTGGTGTTTCGGTGAGGCGCTTACAACGCTGATAGCCTTTGCAACTGCAATGTCTATATCAACGGAATTCTGCATTTTGGAGCTATCTATCCTGCCGAAAAGCTCCCCTTTTGCGGAGTTTACATATTTCGGCGGAACGCTGTTCAATGCATAAGCGAGCATATCCTGACGGCATTCGTTGCATTTGCAGCAATCGCAGTCCTTTAACTGGAGATCAAGTTTTTCCGAGATGATTTTTTCCATTATGTTTACAACTGCCATATTTGTAAGTCCTCTCTTTATTTAACGTCAGAAATTTCTGTTCATTATTTCAAGGCACATTCTGCCGTTGTGATATGGGCACTTCCAAGGATTGACCATTTCAACGGTCTGCATAGGCTTGCCTTCGTGGTCAACTTCGCCCCACCATTCGGAGTTTTCGCGGCTGTCGGTCTGGTATTTCTTTATCCAGTCCATTGTTTCTTCCGCTGCTTTGAGGTACTTTTTGTCGCCGCTCTGCATATAAGCATTGGTAAAGCCTACGACTGTTTCAGCCTGAACCCACCATACGCGCTTGCCGTCGATCTTGTCGCCGTCACGCTCGTTGTTGAGCGCACCGTCTACAAATGCGATGTTGTAGATGTTTTCGGCAATGCGGAGATCGATGTTTCTCCACTCTGCTTCAAGCTCTCTGTCGCCGATAACTTCACACGCTCTGTCGATGAGCCATGTTGCTTCGATATCGTGACCGTAGGAGTGGATATCGCCGAGAACGTTCATCTCTCTGTCGAAGAAAACGAGCAGCTTGTTGTTCTTGCTGTCGAAGATCTTGTTCTTCGTTACGCCGAGGAGGAACATAAGGCGCTTGCGGACCTTTTCGTTTCCGTCAGCTTCGAGGAGAACCGTATAAGCTTCAATAAGGTGGAGAACGTTGTTCATCGTCTTTGAAGCGTCAATGCCGTTTTCGGAAAGAACATCGTTCTTTGCAGGCTTCCAATCTCTCGAAAATGCTTCAACGTAGCCGATATCATCAAGTGTCTTGGTTTCGATAGTGTTGAAAAGCTCATAAGCGAGCGCAAGAGCTTCCTTGTTGCCGCTTGCGATGTAGTAAGCGGAGAGAGCGTAGATAGCGAAAGCCTGATTGTATGTATGCTTCATATCGTCCGAAGCTTTGCCGTCAAAGGTCATCATATAGTAAACGCCGCCGTGTTCCTTATCGTAGCAATGGTCGCGGAGAAATTCATAAGCGTGTGTGGCATTGTCGAGAAGCTGCTGTTCGCCGAGTGCTCTGTAAGCGGAAGAATAGAACCAGAGGATTCGGGAATTGAGGATAACGCCCTTGTCGGCTTTCTTGTCAACGTTGAGGTCATTGTCCATAAATCCGTAAAATCCGCCGTTTTCATCGTCACGGAGCTTGTTCCAGAACGGGATTATCTTTTTGGTGAGTATGTCTTTGCATTCATTTTTGAGATTCATATAAATACTTCCTCCGAATAAAATTGGGAAAAGCCGATCGAAGTCTGATCGGCGTCCCGTTGTGCATCTCAGAAAGCCGTATTTCCGCGGTTTTTTGAGTGAAAAATTATTTTAATCCGCTTCCGCAGCAGTTCTTGTATTTTTTGCCGCTTCCGCATGGGCATGGATCGTTTCTGCCGATCTTTTTGCCTGCTTTTTTAGGTGTATTTGCGAGCGAACCGTCACCCGAGGTCTGTGTAGGCTCTGCAACGCGCTCTCTCTGAGGAGCCTGACCGTTGTTTACCTGAATTGTGAAGAGCAGACGGATAGTTTCCTCACGAATGGATTCTACCATTGCGTCAAACATCTCGAAGCCCTCGAAACGATACTCGACAACAGGGTTTTTCTGACCGTAGGAACGGAGAACGATACCCTTTCTGAGTTCTTCCATATCATCGATATGAGCCATCCACTTGATGTCAACGACTTTGAGGAGGATAACTCTTTCAAGCTCACGGAGAACCTCCGAGCCGATCTTTTCTTCCTTAGTTTTGTAGAAGTCGAGCGCTCTTGTGGTGAGCTTTTCCTTTATCTGATCCTTTGTAACGTTAGCGAGCTCTTCCGTTGTGTAGCGGAAGTCGTCCGTAACGGTGAAAAGACCCATAAAGCGGTCGCGAAGACCTGCGAGATTCCAGTCATCATGGACATTGTCATCGATAAGGTACTGGTCAACGGTTTCGCTTATCATATCGCTTATCATCTTAAGAGTATATTCGTGGATATCCTCGCCGCTGAGAACCTTTTCTCTCTGGCTGTAGATGATCTCACGCTGTGCGGACATAACATCGTCATAGTTGAGGACGTTCTTTCTGATAGCGAAGTTTCTGCCTTCGACCTTTTTCTGCGAAGATTCGATGATCTTTGTGAGCATCTTTGCTTCGATAGGCATATCTTCCTCGACTTTGAGAGTGTCCATCATAGCGGTTATTCTGTCGCCGCCGAAAAGACGCATAAGGTCGTCTTCGAGGGAGAGGAAGAAACGGCTCTCGCCGACATCGCCCTGACGGCCTGCACGGCCTCGGAGCTGGTTGTCGATACGTCTTGATTCGTGGCGTTCCGTACCGAGGATATAAAGACCGCCCGCTTCCTTGACCTTTTCAGCCTTTTCCTTTACCTCTGCATCATATTTTGCATAAAGCTCGCGGTAGACCTTTCTTGCTTCGAGAATGGTCTCGTCCTGAGTATCGGCATAGCTTACAGCTTCGCTGATAACTTCTTCTTCCATGCCACGCTTCTTCATATCAGCCTTTGCAAGGAACTCAGCGTTACCGCCGAGGATAATATCAGTTCCTCGTCCTGCCATATTCGTAGCAATGGTAACTGCGCCGAACTGACCTGCCTGAGCAACGATCTCAGCTTCCTTTTCGTGCTGCTTGGCGTTGAGGACATTGTGCTTGATGCCTGCGCGCTTGAGCATTGCGGAGAGCTTTTCGGATTTTTCGATAGAGATCGTACCGACGAGAACAGGCTGACCCTTTGCGTGACATTCTTCGATCTGGCGGATAGCGGCTTTGAACTTGCCGTTCTCTGTTTTGAAGATAACGTCGGGGTGGTCGATTCTCTGAACGGGACGGTTTGTGGGTATCTCGACAACATCGAGCTTGTAAATTTCCTTGAATTCTTCCTGCTCCGTGATAGCAGTACCTGTCATACCGGAGAGCTTGTTGTAAAGACGGAAGTAATTCTGGAAAGTGATGCTTGCGAGAGTTTTGGACTCGTGAGCGACCTTAACGCCTTCCTTTGCTTCGATAGCCTGATGAAGACCGTCATTGAAACGACGACCCATCATAAGTCTGCCCGTGAATTCGTCAACGATGATAACTTCGCCGTCCTTGACAACGTAGTCGATATCGTTCTTCATACAGCCGTTGGCTTTGAGAGCCTGATTGATGTGGTGAAGAAGCGTTGAATTGTCAGCATCGAAGAGGTTCTCAACGCCGAAGTATTTCTCTGCTTTCTTAACGCCCTGACGGGTGATAGTGGCTGTCTTAGCCTTTTCATCGATAATGTAGTCGCTGTTTTCGGAGTTTTCTTCCTGATCGACCTTATCGTCCATTTCAACAACGGTGTAAGCTTTGAGCGTCTTTGCGAACTTGTCAGCCTTGGTGTAAAGCTCTGTGGACTTGTCGCCTCTGCCGCTGATGATAAGAGGGGTTCTTGCTTCATCGATGAGGATCGAGTCAACTTCATCGACGATAGCGAAAGCGTGACCTCTCTGTACCTTTTCCTTCAAGTAAATAACCATGTTGTCACGGAGATAGTCGAAACCGAATTCGTTGTTCGTACCATAAGTGATATCGCAGTTGTAAGCCGCACGGCGCTGGTCATTGTTGAGCTCGTGGAGGATACAGCCGATAGTAAGTCCGAGGTAGCGGAAAACTTTTCCCATTTCTTCGGACTGATATTTAGCGAGGTAGTCATTTACCGTAACAACGTGAACGCCCTTGCCGGGGAGCGCATTAAGATAAGCAGCGCAGCAGGCAACGAGAGTTTTACCTTCACCTGTTTTCATCTCGGCGATACGTCCCTGAGTAAGAACGATAGCACCGATGATCTGAACGGGGTAAGGCTTTTTTCCGAGAACACGCCAAGCAGCCTCGCGGACTGTAGCGAGAGCCTCGGGGAGGATATCGTCAACGGTTTCGCCGTTAGCGATACGCTCTTTGAAAACATTAGTCTGCGTCTTGAGAGTTTCCTCCGACATTGCGGCATAATCATCTTCAAGTGCAAGAACTTTATTCTTAATAGGTTCTATCTTAGCAAGCTCACGCTTACTGTAGCTGCCAAAAAGACCGTCAAACATACCCATTATAGACATTCCACCTTTAAATTCATTTGGACTTCCAAAAAACCTTTCACGGCAGCGTAATTGCGTCAACTTGATTCTGTCCGTGCTTCAATATTCTGAACGACCATAGATATACTATATAAATATTAATATACTCTTAAATTATATAACAAAATCGCGGTTTTGTCAATGGTTATTTACATCTTATTTCGCCGCGTATTTTGTAGGAAGTGCTATAATTTGTCGGGTGGAAAAAAGCCCTTGAAATAATCCCTACAATATGCTATAATTTATGGGTATTACTATGAAAATAAACCTTAACAGGAGGAATTTTAAATGAAAGAAATGAGCAAGGACGCAAAGATCGAAACCAAGTGTCTTCACGCAGGCTATTCGCCAAAGAACGGCGAACCGCGCGTTGTGCCTATCGTACAGAGCACAACTTATGTCTATGATTCTACGGACGATGTAGCCGCTGTTTTTGATGACCCGACAAAGAGCCTTATCTACTCGCGCTTTGAGAACCCCACGACCGATGCTGTTGAAAAGAAGATAGCCGCTCTTGAGGGCGGTGCTGCCGCTATGTGTACTTCAAGCGGTCAGGCGGCTTCGCTTTTGTCTATCCTCAACATTCTCGAAGCAGGCGACAGCTTTATCGCTTCGTCAGCAATTTACGGCGGAACTATCAACCTCTTCGGCGTAACGCTCAAAAGAATGGGCATCGAGTGTATATGGGTGAATTCCGACGCAAGCGAGGACGAGATCAACGCCGCATTCAAGGACAACACAAAGGCTGTTTTCGGCGAAACTATCGCAAACCCTGCACTCAACGTATTCGATATCGAAAAGTGGGCAAACTGCGCTCACGCACACGGCGTTCCGCTCATCGTTGACAATACATTCGCAACGCCTATCCTTTGCAGACCTATCGAATGGGGCGCAGATATTGTTATCCACTCCACATCGAAGTATATGGACGGCCATGCAGTTCAGGTCGGCGGCGTTATCGTTGACAGCGGCAAATTCGACTGGACTAACGGAAAGTTCCCCTGTATGACCGAACCCGACGAAAGCTACCACGGCATTGTTTATACCGAGAAGTATCCTGTCGCACCGTATATCACAAAGGCAAGAATGCAGCTTATGCGTGACTTCGGCTGTTATCCTGCAGCTAATTCATCGTTCCTGCTCAACCTCGGACTTGAAACACTCGCAGTAAGAATGCCAAAATATTGCGAGAACGCACTCAAAGTCGCAAAGTTCCTCCAGACGAGTGATAAGGTTGAGAGCGTGTTCTATCCTGCACTTGAGGGCAACAAATATAAGGCTCTCGCAGATAAATATCTCCCACTCGGCACGAGCGGCGTAATTTCCGTTTCGATAAAGGGCGGCAGAGATAACGCAGTAAAGTTTATGGACAGCTTAAAGCTCGCATCGAACGAAGTACACGTTGCCGATATCCGTACCTGCGTGCTTCACCCTGCGTCCGCAACGCACAGACAGCTCACCGATGAACAGCTCGCCGCAGCAGGCATCGACGGCGGACTTATCCGTCTTTCGGTCGGACTTGAAAATGTTGACGATATCATCGCAGATGTAAAGCAGGCGCTGGATAATATATAATTATGAATTCGGAATGCGGAATTCGGAATTATTGTTGTTCCGTAAAGTTTTGCTGAATACTGAATTTTGAGGGGCGGATTTATATCCGCTCCTTTTTGTTGACATTTTTCACCATATATGATAGAATAATATCTGCTGCCGCTCCGTCCGCTTAACTGTGGAAAGGAGGTGAATATGGTGGGACTTATTTCAACTATTAGTTCGTTTCTTATTTCTGTTGTAGCGGGAATAGTTTCAAATTTTGTGTTTGAAACTATCCGCAAGTGGCTGAACAGAGGAAAGAAGTAAAAGAAAGGCAGCACAGCACAAAAAACACGCAGAGTTGCAGCTCTGCGTGTTTTCTTTTTTGGTGAACATAGTGGGTTCATCAACTATTCGTTTCTGTGATTATTATATCACAGAAATATAGTATTGTCAAGAACCTTAAATTTATTCCATAAAATAAGATCGGACGTTGTTTTATTGAATATTGTAAAAATGTTATCAAAAGGGCGCAGAAATAGAATCCGTCCCTACGAAATCAGGATTTTCAACGTAAACTCCCGAATCAAAAATAATTCCGAATTCCGAATTCCTAATTCCGAATTTTACTTAATGTTTCCCTCCAAAAGTGTTATCTTTCTGCTCAAAACCGCATTTTTGTAGTCAAGATAAGACTTTATCGGCGTTTCCGTAAGTATTCCGCCGCCGAAGTATCTCTCGGTCGTGCTGTGTGAGTCCGAACCTGCCGTTTCGGGAAGATCGTACCATTCGGCGTAGGTCTTGGCGCGCTTGTTGAATTCCTTGTTGAAGTGCGAAGCGTTTATTACCTCTATCGCATCAACATTGTGCGGACAGAGCGTGAAGCGCTTGATATAGTCAACATCGCGGAACGGGTGCGCCTGCACAACGAAAAATCCGCAGCTTCGGCAGTAGTTGAGAACGTCCGTTATCTCGTAATTCACGTCGAGAATGTTTCCGTTTTCGATAAGCCATTGCTTGTCAGGAC
The DNA here is from genome assembly GCA_937926145.1 of uncultured Ruminococcus sp. Lineage (GTDB taxonomy): Bacteria > Bacillota > Clostridia > Oscillospirales > Ruminococcaceae > UMGS363. The sequence goes on from CALANW010000011.1 coordinate 12,616, forward strand.
CGTAAAGAAGAAAATCCGCACCGTAAAAGGTGTATTCAACGCCGAAAAATACGTCCAAACCTATCTTGTCACCGTGCGCCTTTGCGTTTTCATAGCCTTTGCAGTAAAACTCGATGCGGTCTTTCCACGGGAGATCACGCGGAACGGCGGAGTTGCCGTTGAAAAAATGGTCGGTGACAAAGATTCCGTCGTAACCCTCGTCTTTGTATTTCTGAGCCATTTCCGCGCCAGTTGACATTCCGCAGCCGCTTGCTTCGGAGGTGTGGCAGTGAGTTTCGTATTTGTACATTTTATTCTTCCTTTCCGCAAAGGGCAATGATCGCATTTGTGTAAATTTCAGCATTCAGAAGCAGGCTTTCTTCCTTGATGAACTCGTCTGCACCGTGCATATTGTTCTCGTCACCGGGGAATTCTGCACCGAATGCAACGCCGTTTTCGGTTTCGTGGACGTAAGTTCCGCCGCCGATAGCGATAGGCTCGCCCTTTTCGCCAGTGACGCTTTCATAAACGTTAAGAAGCGTTTTTACGAAGTCACTTTCCGCCGAAACGTGGTGAGGTTCGCTCTGCATAATAGGTTCAGCGCTTACGCCGACAGCCTTTGCCGCGTTTTCAAGCTTTGAGAGTATGCCTTTGCAGCTTTCGCAGACGGGGAAGCGGATATCCTGCGTGCAGACAAGCTTTCCGCCCGAAATTTCAGCCATACTTAAAACAGTTGTGACCGCGCCCGATACCTCGTCCGAGCATTTTATTCCGCAGCTTGCGCCGTCCGTTTCGCCGAACGGGAAAAGTGCCGCAAATGCCTTTGCTTCATCGATATCACATTCGGCAAGAAGCTTCAAAAGTGCGGTCAGAGCGTTAGTTCCAAGCTCGGGTGTCGAAGCATGTGCGCTCCTGCCGTGAGCGGAAATATCGGTGAGTCCGTTTTCTTCGGTTATGTCAAATTTAACTTCAAGCGCAAGCTTTTCAGCCGACCTGCGGAGCACTTCGGCAGGAATTTTCACCTGCGCTTTTGCAGCTTCGGGGACAGCGTTCACCATTGCGCCGCCGCTTATCGAAACTATCTTTTCACACTTATGCGAAAGCTTTATGCGCATCATTCCCTTTTCGATGTTTATGAGCGGAAAAGAGCCGTCGGGCGTGAAAAGCAGCGGGGGAAAGCTTTCTTTCTTTTGATAATACTCCATATCGGCAGAGCCGTTTTCCTCGTTGCTGCCGAGGATAAGACGAACGTTTCTGTCAATTGTAAAGCCGAGTTCCTTTACACATCGCATAGCATAAAGCGCCGCTATCGCAGGGCCTTTGTCGTCAATAGCACCTCGTCCGAAGAGCTTTCCGTCCTCGGCTGTAAGCTCAAACGGCGGCTTTGTCCAGCCGTTTCCCTCGGGAACGACATCAAGGTGACAAAGTATGCCGAGGTGCTTTTCGCCGTTATCGAGCAGGTCGGCGGAAATTGCGTAGTTATCGCAGTTGTGAGTGACAAAGCCATACTTTTGGCAGATCTCCTCGGCCTTGCGGAGAGCCTTAACGTTGTTTTCGCCGAAAGGGCAGCCCTCGGACGGCTCGGACATAACGGAGGGTATCTTTATAAGCTCCGCAAGGTCGCTGACCATTTCGTCACGTTTTGACACGATGTAGTTTTTTATCATTTCTTTTCTGTTCATAAATTTCCTCCCAATAACGGTTCATTCCCACAAATATAATGTACGGAGACCGAACAAACTAAATCTGCGGATATTACTTTTTTTACGCAAAAACGAGCGCAGCAAAGCGAAGCGTGGCGTGAACCGCCCGCAGGGGCATCCCTGCAAAAAGGCTGCCCGTTTATTTTCGGGCAGCCTTGGCTTTATTTCTTTCTCTGAGCTGTTCCCTGTCTGCGAGCGCCGTTTTTTGCAGGCGCAGCGGCTTTCTTCTTTGAAAAGCTCGTTGTATAGTAAGATTCAATATTTGCGTTGGTCGCAAGCTGTATCGCAACTATAGCGCAGATCGCGATAACGACGATGAAGCATATAAGCGTTTCAAAATAGTTATCGGGCTTTCTCTCGGTGTCGAGCGCATAATTTACGCAGGTATAGACCGTATAAACGGTTTCTGCTGAGAAGAAAACGCAGGAGGTAAGTCTGAAGAAATTTGCTTTGAGCAGCATGAGAAGTGCAAAAATAACGCCGCCCATTGAAGCATAGTTGATTATATTAAGGTTGTCGGGGTTGAGCTTCGTATACATCACGAGCGAAGCCGCAATTCCGCCTATTGCCATAAGCACAAGCGAAAACAGACCCTTTTTTGCTCTTTTTACCTTTTGCTCATGCATAAGGTTTTTGTAAAGCTCGGCGCTGTTTTTCTTGTTTACGCCCTTTGGACGGGAATCGATCTCTTTCTGCAAACGCTCCTTTATGAGCTGCTTTTCGTCACGGTCAAGAGCCTCCTGCGAATCGAAAGTCGCTTTCTTTTTGAGCGGAGCGGCGGCGAAAATTTCGTCTGACATTTCCTCGACCTTGGGGCGGTTTCCTATCTCCCTTGCAAGGTCGTCAAGCTCCTGCTGTTTGCGCTTGTCATCGCGTTCCTGCTGCTTATAGTTATACCCCATATCGCTTATCATATCCGCGGTGACTTCAACATCTTCGAGATTGTGATAAGCTTCCGCTTCGGCAAGCTTCTTTGCCTTTGCAGCTTCTATGCGGTCCTGCTCTTCGTTTTCACGGATAAGCTCCTCAACGGTCTTTCCTCTGCGGTAGCCGTCATCTTCGTAGTCATAGCTTTCCTCTTCAACGGGAGCGGGATGGTGCGGCGGCTCCGAGATATCGGGCGCGTCGCTTACGGCTGCTTCGGTGACATTATCGTAAATTTCTTCGTCTGCTGCAGGTTCTTCGGTCGGCTGTTCGTCCTGAACTGGCGGAGCTTTTTCAGCCTGCTGTTCAGCCTTTTTCGCATCGGCAAGGGCATTGAGATTTCCGCCCATTTTTTGCAGATCGCGTTCAAAACGGGGAACATAGCCGCTGTTATTTGTGCCGGTTTCTGTATCTATCGGGTCAAATATATCGTTGCCGTTGTTTTCCATTAGATCAACTCCGTTTTATTCTGATAAAGCGATTGCTTCGGGGAAGATGCTCGATGAGCTTTCCTGAAGGAATGTTGTGTTGACATAGCCCTGAATGGTAGCGCCGTCAAGGACAGTTATTGTAGAAGCTGTGATGTTGCCGAGGATAACAGCGTCCGTCTTGAACTCTGCCTTTCCGCCGACATCAACGTTGCCCTTGATCTTTCCGTTGAGGTCAAGATACTGCGCGGAGATATCACCGAGGATAAGGCTGTCGCGGTCCATCTGTACCTGACCCTTTGAAACGATGTTTCCCTGCATCGAAGCGCCTGACATTACGGAGTTGTTACATTCGATATCGCCGACAACTTTGCCCGTAACATTGATGTTCTTGGTGATAGTAACATCGCCCTTAACGCTTCCGTCTATATTGATATTCGCGAACGAGCGGATATTTCCGTCAATGATAGTATTTCGTGAAATAATAGTCGTTTCTTCCGTTTCGTAGTAAGGCGAATCGGGTTCGTTTCCTCTGAATGAGGAAGAACGAGGAGGTCTTGGAGGTGTCGGAGGAACTGAACCGCCGCCGAATGACTGGCTTGAACCGCCGAAAGACTGATTATTGCTGCCGAATGACTGACCCGAGCCGTAAGAACCGCTGTAAGCGCTGTTCTGAGCCGATTCCTGACGTGAAGCAGCACCGCTCTGACGTGCGAACTGCGAATACTGAGCAAACGGACTTACGCTCTCAGCCTTGGGAGCTTCGGGAGCAGGCTTGGGCTCTTCAACAGGTTTTGCAGCTGCGGCAGGAGCGATATCAAGGTCGCTGTAGTCTGCCGATGCGGTCTCATTCTGTGCAGGTGCTTCTGCTTCTGCTGCGGGTGCAGCGGTTTCGGCAGGCTTTTCCGCAGGTGCGGCATCTTCAAAGTTTTTCTTGGGTGCAGGTTCAAGATAGCTGTCAAGCTCGGTCTTCTTTTTCTCTTCCGGTGACGGCTTGTTTCCGATTATTCCGTCCTTGTGCAGGACTTCCCTCAATGCTTGGTTAAAATTATCCTTAAGGCTCATTTTACGACCATTCCTTTCTTAACTTCCGAAAAAGCAGCGCTTTATGTCTGCCGTATATATAAAAGAGCAATTAATCTACATAGGAAAAAGTAACGGGTTTAACTGTGTTGTCGAGCTGACCGAAGGTGTAGCCGTTGTTTTGGAGCGCGATGATGATATCCTCGACGGTCTTTACGGTGAGCTGCTTGTCCGCGCTGTCGTGGAGAAGCACAACTGCTCTGTTCGAAGAATTATTTTCAATGCCGTTCAGAACATTGTTGTAAATGCTTGTCCAAGTTGCGTGAGTTGAAGCGTCCTCGCCGCTCACGTTCCAGTCATAGTATGTGAAGCCGCGGCGTGTTACCTCGGCGATGAGCTGCGGATAGATAAGGCGGTCATAATTGTTGATGCTGCCGCCTGCGAAGCGCATTATCTGCGGACGAACGCCCGTTGCTTCGCTTACGCACTGATATGTATTGTTCATATCCTCGAGGAAGTTTTCAACGCTCGAGTAGATGTTCTCGTAATCGTGTGAGATCGAGTGTATGCCGATAGTGTGACCTGCATCGGCAACGGCTTTCATTATCTCTTTGGAGCGTTCACTTTCGCCGCCCGACATAAAGAATGCCGCCTTTATATCGTATTTGTCAAGAATCGAAAGAATATCGAGAGTGTTCTCGGACGGACCGTCATCAAAGGTGAGGTAAACGGTCTTTTCATCGTCGGTGAACTCAGCCGCAGGCTCGGCGTAAAGGTCGGGGTAAAGCGCAGTGTACTCGTTTGCGGTGCTGTCGCCCGTGCTGCCTGCATTGCTGCCGACATCTTCGGAGTTCAGTGCAAATTTATCGGGATTTTCGGAAATATACTTCTCGGCGAAGCTGTCAAACTTCTCGCTTTCGTTTTTCGAGAGAAAATCAAGCACATCATCGGCAGTGTAGCCGTCCGCAGCCATGTGAAGATAGTATTCATCGAGCGAAAGATGCTCGGGCTGCTCGACCTCATCGACCGAAGCCGCCTTGACAAGCTCGTCATTTTCCTTTTTCACGAGCGAATATTTAACGCCGAAAAACACGGCGCAGCCGATTATCGCCGTAAGCACAAGGATAATAACGGTATATATCAGGTGTTTAAAGAATTTTACACTTCCGAAGTACATTTTCTGGCTTTGCTCCCTTTAAAACAGTTGAGTGTAAAAAATAGCCAACAAAATAAGGCTGGTTTTACACATTAATACTCTTTATAATAATACACTATTTTAAGTTCAATGTCAACACCGTAAATTTACAAATTAAATATATAAAAATAAGTGTTTATGCCGATTTTGTATAAAGTGGGGGGAAGAAGTTGGGGAGGAACGAACGGTTTTCCGCCAATAATGTAGGGGACGGGTTGCCCGTCCCGCGCCGCAAGGTGTTTTCTTTGTGAATAATTGTTGCCGAAAAATCGCTGACGCGATTCGGGACGGGCGACCCGTCCCCCTACGGGAATTACGCCTGAAATGTAATTCCTACAATGGTCGGATATATGATCCGACCCTACCGAATCTGCGAAAAAAACGCAGTTCACAAATAAGGTTTCCGAAATTTAAATTCGGTTTGCCTTTTTGATGTGAACTGCGCTTTTTACTTTTTACTCAAAATCGGAAGAACTCAGCATTGCTTCGCCGAAAAGCGGCGCGGTCGGGTCGGATTTCGGTTCGGGGCTATCCTTTATGACCCTTCCCCTTGCAACGAGGTAATCGGTGAACTCGGTGGAAATCTTATAGTTCATAGCTTCGGTTATATCGTCAAATGCTTTATCGGGTTCGCCGAGCTGATAATGCACTTCGGCGCATATTGCCGCGCTGAGTGCCCTGTGCATCGGCATTTTCGATTTTATATGTGTCCGTGCGAGCATTTCCGCTGTGCGGAGCGATTCCGCGGCGGCTTCTTTGCTGCCGAACATCATTTCGCCGAGCGCTCTTACAGACATTGCGAAAAAGTCCGCGGTGAGGTTCTCGGTATATTGTTTTGCGTGGATATATGTATTTTCCATGCGCTCGTAGTCTTTTATGCCGCAGTAGTAGAGTATTGAGGAGGAGAAATAATAGGCTGCGTCAGAGTAGTTTCCCGTTGAATTTGCGATGTCGGTAACGCTTATCGCGTCAACTCGGTCGAGCTGTTCCTTGGCGCGGCGGAAATTGCCCGTGACAAGTGCCGTCAGCGCAAGCTCGGAGCAGACCTTTGTGCGGATATTTCCTCTGCACGAAAGGTTGAGTATCTCGATATATTCGCGCCCGATGCCGTTTTTCGCGGCGGCTTTATCGAGCTGTAAACGCATTTTCACTTCAGGGCGCTTTGTGATTATCGCGCTCAGGAAATGCGCTCCGACAGCGAGGACTGCCGCCCCTGCGATAAGGATCGGTATGAAGATGCGCATATTCAGTTTGTCCGTTCCCGAAGCCGAGAAAAATCCAAGCAGGATATTTATGCTGAACCCGATGCAGCAGCCGATGATAAGGAATATCCCGAACCATACGCTGACGGATTTTGCGAACATTTGAAGCTTTGCCTTTAAGTTCATTTCCCCTGTCCTTTCCGTTAAGTCTTTGTTTTATGTTTGGGTCAAGCTTTGAGTGCCGCTCTCATATCGCAGATGAGCGATTCGATGTCACTGTCATTGTACTTTGCGCCGCTCCATATCTCGTGAGCGACAACAGCCTGCCATACGAGCATTGCCATACCGCCGATAGCCTTTATGCCGTGAGCCTCTGCGGTCTGCATAAGCTTGGTCTTATCGGGATTGTAGATAGCATCGAAAACGCAGTCGCAGTTTGCGATAACTTCTTCCGAAACGGGGCAGTTCTCAATCTTCGGAAACATTCCGACGGGAGTTGCGTTTACGAGCAGGTCGAAGTGACCCTCGATCTTATCTGCGTAGATATATTTGAAGCGGGAGATAACGTCCTCGCCGCAGTTCTGCTTTTTAAGCTCGGAAATAACAGCCTCGGCTGTGTCCTCAAAGCCCTTGAGAACAACGACCGTGAGGTCTGCGCCGTGGAGAAGAGCCTCAATAGCCATCATTCTGCCAACGCCGCCGCAGCCGATCTGGAGAACTCTGCCGCCAAGCTTTGCGCCGCCTGCTTCAAGCGCACGGAGAAAGCCGTAGCAGTCGGTATTGTAGCCGATGTTCTTTCCGTCACGGTTTACAACGCAGTTTACGGAGTCGTAACGCTTTGCCGATGCGTCAAGCTCATCGATATACTTTATTATATCGACCTTGAACGGGATAGTGATATTATATCCTCCGAGCGAGTTGAGATACGAAGCCTTTTCTGCGAGCGTTTCGGGCGCATATTCGCATATCTCGTATTCAACATCGCTCTTGCCCTCCAGCTCAAAGAGCTTTTTATGTATCGGAGGGGACATTGTGTGTTTGAGAGGATAACCTAAAATTGCGTATTTTTCCATTTTGATCATTCCCTTTCAAATTAATGCGGAATTCGGAATTCGGAATTAATTGTATTTCTATCAATGTTATGAATTGCGTTAAATTTCTGTAGGGGACGGGTTTCCCGTCCCCTACGGTTTTACAACAAATTTGCGGAGCGAAAATAATTACGCATTACGCATTAATTCAAGCGCTTTTTCAAGTGTCTTAGCGTTCTCAACATTAACGGCATTAACGTCTTTGAGCGTCTTTTTGACAAGACCCGTGAGGACCTTGTTCGGTCCGAGTTCCACAAAGTTTTCATAGCCCTGCTGCTGCATGAGCGCAAGCTCGGAAGTGAATCTTACGGGCGAAACAATGTGCTTTGCAAGCTTTTCGGGCATATTGTCGAAGTCGGGCATCTCTGCGCCGTAGAGGTTGGAGAAGAATGTAACGTTCGGCTTGTTGAAGGTCACGTCCATCTTTTTGAGTTCAGCTTCAAACTCGTCAGCGGCAGGCTGCATGAGCTTGGAGTGGAAAGCGGCGGAAACCTTGAGCTTTATCGTCTTTGCGCCGATCTCCGCAAATTTTGCGATAGCTGCGTCAACAGCCTCGGGTTCGCCTGCGATAACGGTCTGAACTGCGGAGTTGTAGTTTACGGGGGTAACATAGCCGTCAACGGAGGAGCATATCTTTTCGATATCTTCGGGGGTCTGACCCATAACTGCGCACATTACGCCGTGCTGATTCTCGGCAGCTTTCTGCATTGCGGCAGCTCTTGCCTTTATCACTTTGAAGCCGTCTTTGAATGAAAGAACGCCCGAAGCGACCATAGCGGCATATTCGCCGAGGGAGTGTCCTGCAACTGCGGAGAACTCGATGCCGTTCTTCTTCATACATTCGAGTGCGGCGAGGGAAGTCATCATAATGGCAGGCTGGGAGATAACGGTCTGCGCAAGCTCCTCCTCGGGTGCGTTCCATGACTTGTCGGCAAGGTCGAAGCCGAGTATCTCGCTCGCCTCGTCATACATCGACTTTATCTCGGGGTAAGCGTCGCAAAGCTCTTTGCCCATGCCCTGATACTGCGAGCCCTGACCCGAAAATAAAAATACTGTTTTTGAAGAATTGCCCATAAAGATAGTACTCCTTTTATTTATTTTTAAAAATTAGTGATTTAGCTTGACAAAGGGGGAGAAAAATATTACAATATACAGTGAATGATTATGATTTAGGGGCGGATTTCCTATGCAAAATGCACTAAAACAACATTTTTCACCCGATCATATATCCAGTATAACATAAATTTTATAAAAATTCAATACGGAGGTAAAAATTTTGTTTGGAATCAATATTCTCGGAACAGGCTCCTATTCCCCCTCGGTAAAGGTATCGAATGATGATATGTCGAAGATCGTTGAAACGAACGATGAATGGATATCCACAAGAACGGGCATCAAGAACCGTTTCCTCACGGACGGCGAATCCGCTTGGAAAATGGGCGCGAATGCCGCAAAGAAAGCTATCGAATCGGCAGGCATCGACCCTGAGCAGATAGGACTTGTTATCGGAACGACTGTAACCCCCGATTTCTATACACCGTCACTTGCAAGCCTTGTGCAGAACGCTGTCGGCGCAGTGAACGCTGCCGCTTTTGACCTCGGCGCGGCTTGCTCGGGATTTGCTTATGCTGTTGATGCGGCAAGAAGATATCTCCAGACCGATGATGACCTTAAATATGTACTCGTTGTATCTTCCGAGATACTTTCACGCTTTGTGGATTTCACCGACCGTGCTACCTGCGTGCTTTTCGGCGACGGAGCAGGCGCGGTTGTAATTGAACGTTCGGATAAGCTTTTCACAAGCTTTATAGGCTCGGACGGCAGCGGCGCAAAGTTCCTCTATGCAAAGCATCTTTTCGGCAGACACCCGTTCCGCACGACCGATGCCGACGATTACGGCGAGGATTTCACAAGCACGAACGAGTTCCTTTTCCAGGACGGCAAGGAAGTCTATAAGTTTGCTACAAAGGCTCTCCCGACAGCTGCTCAGAACGCTGCCGACAAGATAGGTCTTGACGTGACGACTATCGACTGGTTCGTTCCTCATCAGGCTAACGTAAGGATCATCGAAACAGCCGCTAAGAACCTTGGCGCACCGATGGAAAAGTTCATCGTTACCCTCGATCAGCACGGAAACACTTCCAGCGCGTCTATCCCGACAGCTTTTGACGAAGCAGTTCGCTCGGGCAAGATCAAAAAGGGCGACAGAGTTTGCTTCGTAGGCTTCGGAGCAGGTCTTACAAGCGCCGCTGTTATATTCGATTATTGAGTTTATTTCTTATACTGATTTTTTGTCTGCACTTTGATCAAAAATTAGTATTATACCTATTTTAATATAAGCAACAGAAAGGCAGGGTCATAATTTATGGCAAAAACAGCTATCATCACAGGTTCGGCAAGAGGCATCGGTGCTGCTATCGCGCTTCGCCTTGCAAAAGACGGCTACAACATCGCCCTCAACGATATCAGCGAGGCAATGTTTGAAAACAACGATATCATGGATAAAATAAAGGCACTCGGTGTTGAATGTGAAAAGTATATCTGCGATGTTTCCAGCCATGCGCAGTGCGAAGCTATGGTAAAGTCGGTAAAGGAACGCTTCGGCACTATCGACTGCCTTGTAAACAATGCAGGCATCACAAGGGACGGACTTATGGCAAGAATGCCCGAAGAACAGTATGACCTTGTTATCGCAGTAAACCAGAAGAGCGTTTTCAATATGACTAAGTTTGCAGGAAACGTTATGATGCGCCAGAGATCGGGCAAGATAATCAACCTTGCTTCCGTTGCGGGTCTTTACGGCAACCCCGGACAGATCAACTACTCCGCTTCAAAGGGCGCAGTTATCGCAATGACAAAGACAGCTGCTAAGGAACTCGGTTCAAGAGGAGTAAACGTAAACGCAGTTGCCCCAGGCTTCATCAAGACTCCGATGACAGACAAGCTCACCGAGGAACAGCGCAACAAGATGCTCGAACAGATCGCAATGAAGCGCTACGGCGAAGTTGAAGAGATCGCAGGCGTTGTATCTTTCCTCGCTTCGGACGATGCTTCTTATGTTACGGGACAGATAATCGAGATCTCGGGCGGACTTATGATGTAAGAAACCACGGCAGAAAAGGAGTGTTTTAATGAGAAGAGTTGTAATCACAGGTATGGGCACAGTAAACCCTCTCGGAAAGAACGTTGAGGAATACTGGGCAAATATAAAGGCTAACAAAAACGGTCTGTCATATATCGACCAGTTCGACGCAAGCGACTTTGATGTTAAGATCGTCGGCGCGGTAAAGGATTTTGACAGCTCAAAATATATCGATAAAAAAGAAGCAAAGAGAATGGACCGCTTTACGCAGTTCGCAGTCTGCTCCGCTATGGAAGCGCTCGAAAATGCGGGAACCGACCTTAAAGACCTCGACCCGTTCAAGGTTGGCGTTATTGTCGGCGTTGGCATCGGCGGACTTAACCTTACCGAAGAAGAGGTTACAAAGTTCAACACAAAGCCTGACAAGGTTTCCGTTTTCTTTATCCCTATGATGATAGGAAATATGGCGGCTGGCACAGTTGCGATGCGCACAGGCTTCAAGGGCGACAACTTCTGCACGACTACAGCTTGCTCTTCCGCAACACACGCTATCGGCGAAGCTTTCCGCAAGATCAAGGACGGCTATCTCGACGCTGCTCTCTGCGGTGGTACGGAAGCTTGTATCTCACGTTTTGCACTTTCGGGCTTCAACAATATGCATGCTCTTTCAAGAGCAACAGAGCTTGACAAGGCTTCGACTCCGTTCGACCTCAACCGTCAGGGATTTGTTCTCGGCGAGGGTTCGGGCATTCTCGTTCTCGAAGAGCTTGAACACGCAAAGGCAAGAGGCGCAAACATTATCTGCGAGATCGCAGGCTACGGCGCAACGGGCGATGCTTACCACATGACAAGTCCGTCCCCGACGGGCGAAGCTGCCGCTTATGCTATGAAACACGCTTACGAAGAAGCAGGACTTAAAGCCGATGAAGTAAACTATATCAACGCTCACGGCACTTCCACGGGACTTAACGATAAGTATGAAACAACGGCTGTCAAGCTCGCTCTCGGCGAGGACGCTGCAAGAAAGACCGTTATCAACTCCACAAAGTCGATGACGGGACATCTCCTCGGTGCGGCAGGCGCAGTCGAAGCTATCGTTACGGCTCTTTCCGTCAAGGAAGGCTTCGTTCACAAGACGCTCGGATTCACAACGCCCGACCCCGAATGTGACCTTGACTACGCAGTTGACGGCAACAGAAATGTTGACATCAAGGGTGCGCTTTCCAATTCTCTCGGCTTCGGCGGACACAATGCAACTATCTGCCTGAAGAAATACACCGACTAAGGAGAAAAATACAATGAGTGAAAAATTATTGAGCAAAGAAGCTCTCGAAGCTGTCGAGAAGCTTGCTGATATTGTGAATAACAAGGAGCTTGAAGAGGTAACTATCGCAAACGGCGACAATGTTATCACGGTAAAGGGCAGAAGATGTCCTCCTCCGATGCCAATGGGTATGCCGCCTTTCCAGCATGATATGATGCCCGTGACGATGAACGCCGCAGCAGCAGGCGCAGCACCGACCGTTGAAGCGCAGAACGCCGTATGCGGAAACGTCGTAAAAGCGCCTATCGTCGGAACTTTCTATGCCGCTCCCGACCCGAGCAAGCCGCCTTTCGCAGAGGTAGGCAAGCACGTCAAGAAGGGCGACGTTCTTATGATAATCGAATCGATGAAGCTCATGAACGAGATCACGAGCGAATATGACGGCGTTGTAAAGCAGATACTCGTCAAGAACGGCGAAGCTGTTGACTACGATCAGCCCGTTATGATAATTGAATAAGGGAGAAAGCTTATGGCTGTTATGAATAAAGAGCAGATAATGGAGATAATCCCCCACAGAGATCCGTTTATGCTCATCGACACTATCGAAGAGATCGAATACGGCAAAAGAGTCGTTGCCACAAAATATATGTCCCCCGATGAATTCTGGTTCAAGGGACACTTCCCCGAATATCCCGTCGTTCCGGGCGTTCTTATGCTTGAAATGTGCGCTCAGGCAGGCGCTGTCGCTCTTCTCGGACTTCCCGAAAACAAGGGTAAGATCGGATTTTTCGGCGGCATAAAGGAAGCAAAGTTCCGCCGTCAGGTAGTCCCCGGCGATACGCTTCGCATCGAAGTTGAGATAATCAAGGTAAAAGGCCCTGTAGGCGTAGGCAAGTGCGTTGCCACGGTAAACGGCGAAAAGGCTGTTTCCGCAGAGATATCTTTTGCTATAAAATAATTTTTGATCCTTGAAAGGATTTTCGTGCTATGTTTAAAAAAGTTCTTATCGCCAACAGAGGTGAGATAGCTGTAAGAATAATCCGCGCCTGCCGCGAACTCGGCATAAAGACGGTTGCGGTCTATTCCACAGCGGATAAGTCGGCTCTCCACGCGAGGATAGCCGATGAAGCGGTCTGCATAGGTCCTGCGGCAACAAAGGACAGCTACCTTAACGAGAAGTCCATTTTCGCTGCCTGCGAGATAACGGGCGCAGACGCTATCCACCCCGGCTTCGGTTTTCTTTCGGAAAATGCGGCATTCGCGCGCAACTGCGGCAAATGCGGAATAAACTTTATAGGACCTTCACCCGAGTCTATCGAAATGCTCGGCGATAAGGCAGCTGCGAAAAAGGCTATGAAAGCTGCGGGAGTGCCCGTTATCCCCGGTTCGGACGGCGCTGTTCCAACAATGGAAGAAGCAAAGCGCCTTGCCGCAGAGGAGATAGGCTTTCCACTCATGGTAAAGGCCTCCGCAGGCGGCGGCGGACGAGGCATACGCCTTGTTGAGCGTATGGAAGACCTCGAAAACGCTATACTTACGGCAAAGCAGGAAGCGCTGAATTTCTTCGGCGATGACAGCATATATATGGAAAAATTCATCGTTGACCCGAAGCATATCGAGTTCCAGATACTTGCCGACAAGCACGGAAATGTTGTTCACCTCGGCGAGCGTGACTGCTCGATGCAGAGAAGAAATCAGAAAGTGCTTGAAGAAACTCCGTCAACGATAATGACACCCGAGCTTCGCGCAAAAATGGGCGCGGCGGCTGTTTCCGCTGCAAAGGTCTGCAAATATTTCAACGCAGGAACGATAGAATTCCTCGTTGACAAGAACGGCGACTTCTACTTTATGGAGATGAACACCCGAATCCAGGTAGAACACCCTATCACAGAAGCGATTACGGGCATCGACCTTGTAAAAGCACAGATGAAGATCGCCGCAGGCGAGGGACTTCCCTATAAGCAGGAAGATATCGAGTTCAGAGGTCACTCTATCGAGTGCAGAATAAACGCCGAATCCCCCGAACACGACTTCCGCCCCTGCCCCGGAAAGATATCATCGCTCTATACCCCCGGCGGTCCGGGAATACGCGTTGACAGCGCGGCTTATCAGGGTTACACGATACCGCCTTACTATGACAGCATGATAGCGAAGCTCATCGTTCACGCGCCGACAAGAGAAGAAGCTATCGCGAAGATGAAATGGGCGCTCTCCGAATTCATCGTTGAGGGCGTTGATACGAATATAGACTTCCAGCTGAGCCTTATCCGTGACCCCGTTTTTGAATCGGGAAAATATGATATCGGCTATCTCGGAAGAAAAATGAGCAAGTAAATGATATAGGGGGAATTGCTGTGCAGAATTGTCCTGTATGCGGAGGAACGGTCGTGGACGGCGTATGCCTTTCCTGCGGCTATAAAATACCGACTGAAAATGATATCGTTACGCCCGTAAACAGTTCCGATGCGCCTGATTGGGCGGAAATGGACAGCATAAGCGTTCCTTCGGCTGAAAGCGTGAGTCAAGAGCTTGTGCCGAAGCCTGCTTCGTATGCAAATGCGAAAAAATATATCCCCGAACCCGAAAAAGAGGAAAAAAGACTTCCTCCGCCGACGAATTATACCCATATTTCATATACGCCTGAGGAAACACACGAAGAACCGCCGAAAGCTTCTGAAATTTTTGCCCATGGCTTCGTTGACGAGGTGAAAAAGCACTGGTGGAAAGTGCTTCTTATAGCAATAGTGCCTGTTTCGGCAATATTTATCGGCTTTTACTATATCGCAAAGGGCGGCGGAGGAAGACGGCGCTTTGTTGCCGTTGATCCTGAAAAGGTAAATTTTAAATATATATTTACGGGAATATTGTTCCTTGCGATCGGCACGGGAATGACAGTATCGGGCTGGGATCCGATAGGTCTGAATGAATGGGTAATGGACATTATGAGGCACAGCCATTGGTGATTTAAGGAGTGATCGTTCTGGCACAGCATAGATGTCCGCTTTGCGGCGGAAGAATTTTGCACGGCGAATGTGCCGACTGCGGTTACAGACTTCCCGATGAGGATAAGCTTTCAGCGCCCTATAACCTCGACCCCGATGACGACCGCCCCGAAGCTTTTGCGCCTGCCCCCGAAAAATACGAAATGCCCGAAGCGAAAGCAGTACGTCCATATACCGAGCAGGACGGCGGAAATGCCGCACCCGTTAGGGAACGCTCCGCGCCAAATATACCGAATATCAAAGTTGCTCCAACGCAGACGCAGTTCAACAACCCTTATGCGCCGAATAATCAGAACAATGCTCCTGCGCAAAATGCACAGCAAACTCCCGTAAACAATCAGCAGGGCTGGCAGAATCCGTACAACTATAATCCTGTACAGCGCCCGATGGGAGGAAACACAAATTGGAATTCCTCTCAGAATTCACAAAAGCAGGGCGGAATGCTGGCGGCGCTCATAGTGCTGCTGATGCTCACGCTTTTTGCTCCGTTCTTCGGAGTTGTCGGACTTATTCTAAACGGCAGCTTCGGCTCAAAGCTGAATGCGGGTACAAGAAAGCTTTTTACTGTTCTGTTCATTATAGCGATCGCTTTGTCGAATATCATAGGCAGGGCATAATAAAACAAAAACTTAAAAATACGAAAATAAACGCTTAACGACGTTTTTTATAGATTTATAAATTTTATAAATTCATACCGAAAAATTTCCGCAAAGGAGTGTAAACAGAAAGTGCTTGAAGATTTACTTGATGTTGTAAAGCTCAGATTCAATGTCAATACAGCGGCAGAAACCGATAAGGACGATGAAAAGGACGATAAAGCCGAGAACAAGGTCGAGATACCGAAAGACCTCGCTTTCAAATGTCCCCGCTGCCTGAATATGATAATGACCGATGAGCTTGTAAAAAATCTCAAGGTCTGCCCCGAGTGCGGCTATCATTCGAGGATATCGTCCGAGGAAAGACTCAACCTTACAGTTGACAAGGGAAGCTTCATCGAATTTGACAAGGATATGGTGAGCAAGAACCCTATCGATTTCCCGGGTTATGACCAGAAGCAGGACGAGCTTCGCAAAAAGACAGGTCTGCGCGACGCTGTTATCACGGGCGAATGTAAGATACGCGGTATCCGCTGCGTTATCGGCATTATGGACTCGCGCTATATGATGGCTTCAATGGGCAGCGTTGTCGGCGAAAAGATAACAAGAGCCTTTGAATACGGCGCAGAGCATAAGCTCCCAGTTATAATGTTCACCGCATCGGGCGGCGCGCGTATGCAGGAAGGCATTGTTTCCCTTATGCAAATGGCTAAGACGAGCGGCGCTGTCGGAAAGCTTGCCGAAGCAGGTCAGCTTTACATCGCAGTTATGACCGACCCGACAACGGGCGGCGTTACGGCTTCGTTCGCTTCGCTCGGTGATATCATCATCGCCGAACCGAAGGTCGTTATCGGCTTTGCGGGAAGAAGAGTTATTGAGGGCACGATAAAACAGCGACTTCCCGATGATTTCCAGACATCGGAGTTTATGCTCGAACACGGTTTTGTTGACCTCATTGCGGAAAGAAAGACGATGCGCAGAACGCTTGCGCACATATTAAAGCTTAACGGCTATAAGCCTGCGGAGGAAGTGTAAAAATGGAAATGAACAATAAACTTACGCCTCCCGAAAAGCTCGACCTTATAAGAGATAAGGACAGACCGACCGTCCGTGACTATATCCCGATGATATTCGATGAATTCATCGAGCTTCACGGCGACCGCTACTACGGCGACGACAGAGCGATAATCGGCGGTTTGGCTTCGATAAAGGGCATTGCCGTTACGGTCATTGCCGAGGTAAAGGGAAGAAATCTCAACGAAAACAAGGAATCCAACTTTGCAATGCCGCACCCCGAGGGCTACAGAAAGGCTCTCCGACTGGCAAAGCAGGCGGAGAAGTTCCACCGTCCCGTTGTATGCTTCATCGATACTCCCGGCGCATTCTGCGGAGTTGAAGCGGAGAACCGCGGTCAGGGCGAGGCTATCGCAAGAAATATAATGGAATTTATGACGCTCAGAACGCCCGTTATCTCCATCGTACTCGGTGAGGGCGGCAGCGGCGGCGCACTTGCACTCGGCGTATGCGACAGGCTTGCGGTGCTGGAAAACTCTATCTATTCGGTAATTTCACCAAGAGGGTTCGCATCGATACTCTGGAAGGACGGCGGAAGAGAGCGTGAAGCCGCTTCAATAATGAAGATAACGGCTGATGATATGCTCGAACTCGGCGTTGCTGAGGAGATAATAAGCGAGCCTTTCGGCGGTGCGCAGAACGATCCAAAGGAAACTGCCGAAAATATCTCAGAATTTTTGTTGAAAACGCTGAAAGAAAAAATGGCAATAGATATTGACGTTTTGCTAAATGAACGATATACTAAGTTTAGAAAAATCGGCGAGTTCGAGGAACTCTGATATTTCTGCAAAGAATATAAACGGACAGCTTGGGGCAAAGCCGCAGCAAAGTCCTTTTATATATGGGGCAATGTCCCTACTGCGGCAAAGCTTGTGCAATGCTGTTATCGCTGCGAAAGCGAAACTATAAATTTTATGGAGGAAAAACAAAATGGTATTTGATAAGGTAAAGGAACTGATCGTAGAACAGCTCGACGTTGATGAGGACAGCGTTACATCAGGCGCTAACATTCAGGACGACCTCGGCGCAGACTCCCTCGATGTTGTAGACCTCGTTATGAGCCTTGAGGAAGAATTTGACCTCGAGATCCCCGATGAAGCTGTTGAAACCATCAAGACAGTCGGCGATATCGTTAAGTATATCGAAGACAATCAGTGATCCGTTTCGTCGAAATATGTTAAAGTGTATAACCTTTATCGGGTTATACACTTTTATTTTTGTCAAAATGACTAAAACATAAATAAAAATTGGTATAAATGTATATTGAAAAACATAAAGAAATGGTTTATAATAATAGAGAATAGAACTCTTTTCTGCACGATCATAGCCTAAAGCTTCGTTTTGAAAAAAAGCTGAATATATGCGGAAAAGATTGAAATAAATCAGGTCAGGAGGACTGTATCGGACAATGCTCCGATGCAACGTATTGAATGATAAATAAATGGGGACAAAACCGAATATGTGCTTTGACCGTGTGTGGATCTGTGGTGGCGTTTCTGTCGGCTGCGGCTGTTGTTGCTGCCGCATTTGCGAACTATGACATTCGCCTTGTGTATGCCGCCGCTGCGCTTGCACTGATCTCTGCCGCTCTCGGAGCTTCTGCGGCTTTTTCCATTAAAAAGTCGGGAAAGGTCGGCGAAGCGGAGCTTGAAATGCTTCACGATACTGCATTTGTCAGCTTTGACAAGGCTTTGGAAAAGGCTTCGGTAAGCGGTGCTTTCACAGCTCTTACGGGCATTGAAACAGGCTCAAAGGTCATAGGAAAGGAAAAATACGGCTCGGTAATGTCCGATATCTGTTCGAGCCGTCACCCGACCGAAAAGAATATTTATATGTCCTCGGCTGCGGATAAATGGATAAAGGTCGTAACTAACGATGCTGATGGCTTTGAATTCACCGAAATAACCGATGTCACAGACTATATCGTTGCAAAGAACACGATAAGCAGCCTGCGCAACTTCGACGCGGCATCGGGACTTATGACAAAGGACACATTTACGGGCAAGCTTACCGAAACTGCAGCTTCGGTAGAGGGTATGTACGGTCTTATCCATATCACGATAAACGGCATCGACAAATTCTCTTCATTCGCAGGGGTCCGCAATACGGACGAAATGCTCTCAAAGGCTGCGACTATCGTAAAAAGATACGAAAATCCGCACAATATCTTCGCAGGAAGGGCTTCGGCGAACGATTTCAGTGTTCTTATCACCGATACATACGATGACGGCTGCAAAAAGCTTGCAGGCAAGATCGTGACCGAGATAAGGGAAATGGTCGCGACTTTCCCCGGAAACGGAAGCATTGCAAAGGTCTACTGCGGATATGCCCTCGCGGCAGGCACGAGCGATGTTTCGGCACTCATCGCGCAGGCTGACTTCGCCGCATTCGATGCCGAAAACAGAAAATCGCAGCAGCCTGTTATCTTCAACGCGGACAACTACTCGCTCAAAGCGCAGGAATTCCGCAGAAATCAGGTGTTTGAAACCGTCATTGACGAGGATCGCATCGACTATCATTTCCAGCCTATCGTCAATGCTCATACGGGTGAGATATACGGCTATGAGGCGCTCATGCGTCCGCAGGCTGTTGACGGAATAAAACTTTCGCCGCTCGATGTTCTCGAGATCGCGAAGCAGACGGATATGCTTTACAGCGTTGAGCATATCACATTCTGGAAAACGCTGAAGATACTTTCGGAAAATCAGGATTTCTTCCACAACAGAAAGCTTTTCATAAACTGTATCCCGAATGCGCTCCTCAGTGATGATGAGTACAGCGACCTTGTGGATAAATACGGTATGCTCTTTGACAAGCTCGTTGTCGAAGTAACGGAGGAAAACCCCGTTTTTGAAAGTGCGATAAACGTTATAAACGCGCGTTACCGTGACAAAAAGGCGCAGGTCGCTCTTGACGACTACGGAACGGGTTATTCGAACGATTCAACACTGCTTGCGGTAAATCCAAGCTGTATAAAGATAGACCGCTCGATAATGACGGGCATCGACAAAAATCCGCAGAAGCAGCACCTTGTTGCAAATATGATAAACTTCGCCGCACAGCATGAGATAATGGTTCTCGGCGAGGGCGTTGAAACCTTTGAAGAGCTTGAAACTGCGATAGCGCTCGGCGTTGACCTTATCCAGGGCTATGTCGTATGCCGTCCGACAGCGGTGCTTATGCTCGAGATACCGTCTGAGATAAAGAACCGCATCATCTCATTCAACATCAAGCACAGAGGAAAGGTCAGCAAGACCTACTACATCAACGAGCAGGAAACTGCGGATATCGTCGAACTCAGCCTTGCAGGCTTCAATGAGATATGTATCCATTCCGATTCGGCAAAGCTTATCGGCAACACCGATGTTCAGACCGATATGAAGATATTTATCGACTGCAAGCGTTCTTCAACGAGAGTTACGTTTGAAAATCTTAACCTCGTCTGCAACGAGGACAACGGCGGCGCTGTCGTGCTTTCGGGCAGTACGCAGGCAAATATCGAGCTTGTCGGCAGGAACGTCATCAAGAACGGCGGCATAAGAGTTCCCGAGGATTCGGAGATATTCTTCGGCGGCGACGGACGGCTTGAAATAAACAGCACGAGAGTCTACTCGTTCGGCATCGGCGGAAATTATATGCAGAGATACGGCAGGATAATCTTCGGCGGCGAAAACGAGATCAAGATCGCCTGCTCGGGTGACTGCGTTGTCGGCATCGGCGGCGGTGACGGCGGCTCGGATTCGGCTGTCATTGCGAACAGCGGAAAGCTCATACTGGCTGTTGACGGCAAGAATATCGTTTCGCTCGGTTCCTACAACGGCGATTCTTCGATAAAGCTCAATAACTGCGATATAAAGGTAGATATGGGCGGCGACGATGTTACCGCTATCGGCTCGCGCAGGGGCAAGACCGTCATCGACAGCCTTGCAAACCTTGACATCAACATTTCGGGCAACAACTGCTGCGGTATGGGCGTTCTCCAGAACGGTGAGGGCTCTGTTATCGTCAACGGCAGCAAGGCGGATATCCTTGTCCGCGGCAAGAATATCGTCGGCATAGGCACAATGGGCGGAAACCTTGAACCCGTTATAAACGCAGGCGTTGTAAATATCCGCTGCGAGGGCAACAATGCTACTTGCATAGGCGATATGGAAGGCAGCGGCGCAATTCGACTCAGAGGTGCTTCGATAACCGCTATCGCAAAGGCTTCCGTGGAAAATCCTATCGGCTCAAAGGACGGAAAGGTCTATGTTACGAGCGGAAGCATCGAAACGAGCGATGTAGAGCCGCTTGAATGTTACTCGCTTGCAGGTGAAAGACTTGTCCGCCGCGAGATTGACGGCACAGTCGATTTCCGAAAGACTGTACACAGCGGCGGAGATTCCTATATCTATATCGCAAACAAGACGGGCGGAGAAACAATGAATATCTACCTCCCCGAAGCGGAAGCGCAGAATATGTGAACCGTGCAAAACATATAAAAAATATACAAGCTGTAATCTTTTTGATAAAATCTGCATATTGTTATGCAAAAGAGAGGTTACAGCTTGTTCTGTTTATCCGCATAAACGCCAAAATATACAAAATGTATATGAACGGCGCTTTCTCAATATACCAAACAGTAAAAAATGTTAAATTTCTTCTAACCCCTTGACAAAATGTATGAAATAGTGTATAATATGTAAAGTGATTTTGCTTTACATCTGATAGGAGTGATAAAACGTGAGCGGAGATAAGAATTTACAGTTTTCGGTGCTGCTTGATTATTACGCAGATATGCTCACGGATAAGCAGAAAGACGTTATCGACCTCTATTATAACGAGGACTTGTCACTCTCCGAGATCGCAGAGCATGAAAACATCACAAGACAGGGCGTTCGCGACAGCATCAAGCGCGGTGAGCAGACAATGCTCGAACTCGAGGATAAATTCCACCTCGCTGAACGTTCGCAGAAATATTATGAGATAATCACCGAAGTTGGTCAGCTTGCCGCAGATATAAAGGAAGAATGTGTGCATTGGACCGCTCCGAAAGCTATAACGAAACGCGCTGAATACCTTGTTCAGCTCGCAGAGGAAAACAAAGACTTGTTCTGAATTCTTAAAGGAGTGTTAGTATGGCGTTTGAAGGCTTGTCCGAAAAACTCAGCAGCGTTTTTAAGCGCCTGAAAGGACGAGGAAAGCTTACCGAGGCTGACGTTAAGGAAGCGATGCGTGAGGTTCGCCTTGCACTGCTCGAAGCTGACGTAAACTACAAGGTCGTTAAGGACTTCGTTGCAAAGGTAACGGAGCGAGCTGTCGGCGAAGATGTGCTGCAAAGCCTTACTCCCGGACAGCAGGTAATAAAGATAGTTAATGACGAGCTCGTTGCTCTTATGGGTGACGGCACGGCAAGAATAGAATTCCCGTCAAAGCCGCCCTGCATCATTATGATGTGCGGACTTCAGGGCTCGGGTAAAACTACCCATGCGGCTAAACTGGCTAAGTATTTCAAGGATATGGGCAAGCGCCCTCTGCTCGTTGCCTGCGACGTTTACCGTCCTGCGGCTATCGATCAGCTTTGCGTTGTCGGCAAAAAGGCTGACGTAAAGGTCTTTGAAATGGGTCAGATAAACCCTGTGACCATCGCGAAAGAAGCTGTCAGCCACGCCAAAGATCACGGAAACGATGTAGTTATCCTTGATACCGCTGGCCGACTTCATATAGACGAAGCTCTTATGAACGAGCTTAAAGCGATAAAGGCTGAAACCTCGCCGAACGAGATAATGCTCGTTGTCGATGCGATGACAGGTCAGGACGCAGTTAATGTTGCGAAAGCATTCGATGATGCTCTCGGCATCGACAGCGTTCTTATGTCGAAGCTTGATTCCGATACAAGAGGCGGTGCGGCACTTTCCGTACTCGCAGTAACGGGCAAGCCGATAAAATTCGTCGGAACGGGCGAAAAGCTTGAAGATTTTGAGCCTTTCCACCCCGACAGAATGGCTTCGCGAATCCTCGGTATGGGCGATATGCTCACCCTTATCGAAAGAGCGCAGTCCACATTTGATGAACAAAACTCCCAAAAGCTGGCTGAACGCATCAAGGAGAACTCGTTCGATATGAACGATCTTCTCGACCAGATGAAGCAGATACAGAAAATGGGTCCTATAAAGCAGATACTCGGTATGCTCCCCGGCGTCGGTAACAAGCTCGATGATGTGGATGTTGACGACAGTCAGGTTAAGCGAATAGAAGCTATAATTCTTTCGATGACACCTGCGGAGAGAGCAAAGCCGTCCCTTATAAATCCGCCGAGAAAGCGCAGAATTGCGGCAGGAAGCGGAAACACCGTTGCCGATGTCAACAGACTCTTAAAGCAGTTTGAAGAGATGCAGAAGATGATGAAGCAGCTCGGCATCATGGGCAAGAACGGTAAGGGAAAGAAAAATAAATTCCGCGTTCCTATGGGAATGATGGGAATGGGCGGACTTCCGCCGATGAAGTAAGCTTCACGATGAAAATTTTCTATTTTATACTGTTTGCGGCGGTGGGTATTGCCTGTATAGCTGCGGCGGTCATAGACTGGAAACCGTTCATCGATTACTGGACGAACCGAAATGCACGTTCGACAAGACCTCGGAAAAGCAGAAATTCCGTGCGGCTTCGTACAGGAGCTGTCGGTGTGCTGCTTACGCTGTTCGGGTTTGCCGTGCTGTTCGGCTGGCTTTGAAAAGCTTGCGAATATTATTGATTTGAGGTTGGTTTATGAAATTGTTTGCATTTGATATGCTCGTTGTGCTGTGCATTTTCTTTGCGGCAGAGCCTTCGATATATCTTGCGAAATGCAGACGGGAAAAAGATGATGGAAATGATACCGACAATGCTGATGCAAAGTCAAAGACGGCGATAAAGGTATCCTATCTGTTTTCCGTTATTTCCGCAGTCGCTGCGGCAGTTGTTTATTACGGTTTCAATGCAGAAATGCTTTGAGATATAAGTTTTTTTAGAAAATCATTGGAGGTGAATATAAATGGCAGTTAAAATCAGACTCAGAAGAATGGGTGCTAAGAAGACCCCTTTCTACAGAATCGTTGTTGCTGATTCCAGATACCCAAGAAACGGCAGATTCATCGAGGAGATCGGTTATTACGATTCCACAAAGGAACCTGCAGTTTTCAGCGTTGATGCTGAAAAGGCTAAGAAATGGATCGCAAACGGCGCACAGCCCACAGAGGTTGTTAAGAAGCTTTTCGACAAGAATAACGTAAAGTAATTTTTGACGTTTGCTTTGCTGTTTTACATCGTGCGGACGCTGAGGCAAAAAGCCTTCGGCGTTCTTCCGCAGGTGGCTTTTTTTATAACCGTTTGCTCCGAATTTAATATGAATGGAGTTTTTATATATGAAAGATTTGCTTTTAGCTATCGTAAGCGGTCTTGTTGAAGACAAGGACGCTGTTCAGATCGATGTTGACGAGCCTAACGAAGAGGGCGTTATCGTATATCATCTCCACGTTGCGAAAGATGATATGGGACGCGTTATCGGCAAGCAGGGCAGAATTGCCAAGGCTATCCGCATCGTTATGCGCGCAGGCGCAGGCAGACAGAATCAGAAGATCATGGTTGAGATCGACTGATTATTGTAAAACATAAGTATTGGCTGAAAGGATATTGTGATCTCTCACGGTATCCTTTTTTTACAGTTAGGAGTTGCTGTTATGAAACAATTTCTTGAAATAGGCAAAATAGTAGCCGTTCAGGGCCTTAAAGGCGAAGTCCGAGTTGAGGCTTGGTGCGATTCGAGAGAGTTCCTCTGCGAGTTCGACACTCTTTACTTCGACAAGGGAAAAACGCCCGTTAAGATCGAAAGAGCGCACCCCCACAAGAACATCGTCCTTATGAAGATAAAGGGTGTTGACACTGTCGAGCAGGCGCAGGAAATGCGCAACAAGATACTTTATATGGACAGAAACGAAGTCGAGCTTGAAGAGGGCTGCTACTTTGTTCAGGATCTTATCGGGCTTGAAGTTTTCGACAATGACGACGGCACCGACTACGGCAAGATCTGCGATGTTACCGAAACGGGTGCGAACGATGTTTACCATATCAAGGACAAAGACGGCAAGGTTCGTCTTATCCCTGCTATACCCGATGTTATAATCGAAACTAATATTCCCGAGAGTAAAATGCTTATCCACAAGCTGGAGGGACTTTTCGATGAGGATTGACGTTGCAACGCTTTTCCCTGATATGTGCGAGAGCGTTCTCTCCGAGAGCATCATCGGCAGGGCGAGAAAAGCGGGCAAAATAGAGGTCTGCTGTCACCAGATACGCGACTACACGCTCGATAAGCACCGCAGAGTGGACGATACGCCTTACGGCGGCGGAATGGGAATGGTGATGCAGGCTGACCCTATCTACCGCTGTTACAACGCCGTTGCGGAAATGGCGGAGGAAAAGCCTTACGTTATCTATATGTCCCCGAAAGGCACTGTTTTCACTCAGCAAAAGGCGGTCGAGCTTGCGAAAATGCCGCGGATTTTCGTGCTTTGCGGTCACTACGAGGGCGTAGATCAGCGCGTGCTTGACAAGATAGTTGATGAGGATATCTCTATCGGCGACTATGTGCTCACGGGCGGCGAGCTCCCTGCAATGGTGATGATAGATGCCGTTGCGAGAATGTGCCCGGGAGTGCTTTCTTCCGAGGAGTGCTTCACCGATGAGAGCCATTTTGCAGGCTTGCTCGAATATCCGCATTACACCAAGCCTGAGGTATGGGAGGGCGAGGCTGTTCCGCCCGTTCTTCTGACGGGACACCACAAAAATATTGCGGAATACCGTCATAAAATGTCTGTCGAAATAACCAAACAAAGACGGCCTGATATGTATGCAAAATATGAACAAAGTATAGATATGAACAAAAAGAAGTAATGCGACATATATTTTATTAACAAGTCTTTGACGGTTTAACTATAATTTTCGGTGGAAATTTGTTCATAGGTAATAAAATTAGTGATTATAAACAAACCAACGGCGGCATTGAATGATACGATTAACCAAAATAGCAGAAATTTCAACCAAACCTCATATTTATGACAAATTGCCGTTGACTATTGGCGATTTCGGGGTTATAATATAAACAATAAAAAGAAAAAAGGGCGGTTTAACATAAACATAAGATCGCCTAAGCTTTTTGATTTTTTTAAATTTGAACAGCTTAAAGAAATGAGTTAGGAGAGAGAATTATGTACGTTAAAGATGTAATTGTTCAGAATCAGGTTGGTCTTCACGCTCGTCCCGCAACATTCTTCATTCAGAAGGCAAACGAATTCAAGTCCTCTATCTGGATCGAAAAGGAAGAAAGAAGAGTAAACGCTAAGTCACTTCTCGGCATTCTTTCCCTCGGCATCGTAGGCGGCACACAGATCAGAGTTATCGCTGACGGCGCTGACGAAGAAGCAGCTGTTGACGGACTTGTTGAACTTGTTGAAAGCGGTTTCGCTGAGGAAACAAGATAACCTTTTCTTGATACATTTTAAGGTCATCGAATATATTTCGGTGACCTTTTTTGTATTTGCACGAAAATGTGGGAAAAATTTAGCGGAAATCTCTAAATTTTTTATTAAAAGCCATAGGAATTAATAATTTGTTCACACAAATTTGCACAAAATGTGATAGAATATACTTTGTAATAAATTTAATGGGAGAATTGTCATTAAATTTTGTGGACTTTTTATCAAAAGTTAGAAAGAATAAAGTAAAATAGAATCTATGCTTGATTTGAGCAGATGTGTTTTTATGTTGATTCGTTAAATCCGTGATTATTCGGTATGAAAGGAAGACAAGGCTATGTCAAACAGATTGTTCCAGGGACTTATTCACCAGATGAGGGATACAATGGACTGCACTATCGGTGTTGTTGATTCCACAGCGGCTATTGTTGCCTGCAGCGATCTTTCCAAGATCGGCACAACAAATGAGTTCGTTTCTCTCGATTTGAGTGATTCTCATGACATTTTTGTGAGAGATGGCTATACATACAAGCCTTTCGGTTCTCACATCAAGCCTGACTATGCCGTTTTTGTTGAGGGAACTGACGATAATGCCGCTAAGTATGCAAGCATTATGGCTATCACCCTTTCTTCCATAAAGCAGTATTACGATGAAAAATATGACCGCAGCAACTTCATCAAGAACGTTGTTCTCGATAATATCCTCCCCGGAGATATCGTTGTAAAGGCAAGAGAACTTCACTTCAACAGTGATGTCAGCCGTGTTGTTCTTCTCATAAGAATTATTTCTTCCAACGATGTTTCCGCTTTCGATATTATCCAGAACCTCTTCCCCGACAAGACAAAGGATTTCGTCCTCAATATCACGGAATCGGATATCATTCTTGTAAAGGAAGTTAAGAGCAACGTTGAATCCAAGGATCTTGAAAAGCTTGCGCGTTCAATTTCCGATACGCTTTCGAGCGAATTCTACACAAGAGTAAATGTCGGTATCGGCACGGTCGTTGTCGGCATCAAGGATCTTGCGCGTTCGTTCAAGGAAGCTCAGATCGCACTTGAAGTCGGCAAGGTTTTCGATACGGACAAGTCTATCGTTTCCTACGATAACCTCGGTATCGCAAGACTTATCTACCACCTCCCGACAACACTCTGCGAAACCTTCCTCCAGGAAGTTTTCAAGAAAGGCTCTATCGAGTCGCTCGACCATGAAACACTGTTCACTATCCAGCGTTTCTTCGAGAACAATCTGAACGTTTCCGAAACATCGAGAAAGCTGTTCGTTCACAGAAATACACTTGTTTACAGACTTGAAAAGATCAAAAAGCTCACAGGACTTGACCTCAGAGAATTCGACCACGCTATCGTATTCAAGATCGCTCTTATGGTAAAGAAGTATCTTTCGGCAAACCCTGTTAAATTCTAAAAAATCGGTCAATAGATCGGCATTAATTAAACAAAAAATGGGGGCAGTTTTATTCTGCCCCTTTCTGTTCTTATGAAAAAATTGATTGGCGGTGCAAAATTTGGTTGAACTTCGTAATGTATCTGTTACATATTCAAACGGCGTTGACGCTCTGAATGATGTCAGCATTAAAATAAAGGACGGCGAATTCGTGTTCGTTGTCGGCAAATCGGGCGCAGGAAAAAGTACGTTTATAAGACTGCTCCTCAAAGAGATCGAACCCACCAAGGGCAGAATTCAGGTAAACGGCTTTAACCTCACAAAAATGAAGAAGAGAAACGCATACAGACTCAGAAGAACTATCGGCTGCGTTTTTCAGGACTTCAAGCTTATCGAGAGTATGAACGTTTATGACAACGTTGCATTCGTGCTTCGCTGCATCGACGCTTCAAATAAATATATACGAAACAGAGTTCCCTACGTTATCGACCTTGTCGGTTTAAAGGACAAGGCTTACTGCAAGCCGAGCGAGCTTTCGGGCGGCGAAAAGCAGAGAGCGGCTATCGCGAGGGCGCTTGTGAACGACCCTCAGCTCATCATTGCGGACGAGCCTACGGGAAACCTTGACCCTGCGCTCAAGCACGATATCGTTGAGCTTTTGCAGGCTATCAACGACTGCGGAACGACCGTTATAATGGTAACTCACGAGCATGAGATAGTGCAGGAATTCGGCGGAAGAATTATTTCCATGCAGGACGGACGTGTCGTATTCGATGATGTTATAAAGTCGAACTACGACCTTGAACACTGATACTCCAAAGGAGAAAGACAAATGAAGCTTAGTGGTGTAAATTACCTGTTCGGGCAGGGAATAAAAAATATCTGGACGAACCGCATAATGTCGGTGGCGAGCTTTTGCATACTTATGGTCTCGCTGCTGCTGGTTGGCTTTTCCGTCCTTTTTATCGTCAATGTAAACTCTATCATCGGCGGAATCGAGAACAAGAACGAGGTAATTATCTACCTCGATGATATAAGCGAAGACGAAATTACGGCTATGGGAAACAAGCTCCGTTCGCTCGATAATATCAGCGATGTTGTTTTCTTTTCTAAGGACGAAGCTTTCGAGCAGATGAAGTCGGAAATGGCTGATTCGGAAGAGCTTTTCCAGTATGTCGGCGAGGAAAGCCCTCTTCCCGATTCATATCGCGTAAAGGTTGCCGATATTGAGAAAATGAGCAGTACACTTATGGAAATAAACCGTCTGGACGGCATTATCTCCGTCAAAGCGCCGAACGATTTCGTCAATGTTCTTACCGAATTGAAGCGCTTTATCTCGATAATCTCCATAACAGTGCTTGCGGCGCTCGTTATCGTGAGCCTTGTAATGATATCCAACGCTTCAAGAGCGAGCGTTGAGATGAGAAAGCGCGAGATCGAGATAATGAAGTATGTCGGCGCGACGAATTCTTTCGTAAAAACGCCGTTCTTCGTTGAGGGAATGGTCATCGGCATCGTTGCGGGTGCAGTTGCTTCCGTTATAACGCTCGCAGGCTATTCGAAGGTAATGGAAATGATAATGAGCCAGCAGACGCTCTGGTCGGTAGTAGGCGCAGGAAGCTTCACCCCGACGAGCGGCGTTGCGGTAAAGATAGTTATCGGCTACATTGCGGCTGGTGCGCTCATAAGCGCGGTTGGGACAGTAATGAGCACTAAAAAATATGTTAAGGTATAAATACTAATTCTTGATCAACCTATAGACAAACTCTCGGCTATAATAAGTTCACTCTGCGTCAAGCTCCCTTGTCAGGCGGAAGCCTGTCTGCGGTCGCTTTTCTTGATTGAACTTATTCTATCTGTCGATTTTGTCTATAGAACGATCAAAAATTAGTATAATAATATGAACATTTTTCGGGAAAGGAGAGCTTCCCTATGTACAAAAAGGAATTGGCAAAAAAAGTTGTTTCGTTCGCGGCGGCTTTGTGTATGACTGTCGGAATTATGTCCGATACGGCGATAGACCTTTTCGCCGATACGCAGTCCGAGCTTGAAGCGCGTCAGGCTGAGCTTGCTCAGGAGCGCAAGGACGTTGAAAAGGACCTTGCGAAATACAAGGACGATGCACAGCAGACAGAGGAATACCTCGCCGAATACGATAAAAAAATGAAGCTCCAGGAGGAGCAGATAGCAAACATCGATGAGCAGATAGCGAATTATCAGGACAAGCTTGACGAGCTTTCCGTCAGCATTGAGGAACGTCAGGCGGAGGTCGATGACGGCGTCGAAAAATTCCGCAAAAGACTTCGCAGTATGTATATCTCGGGCACGGACAGCTATGCTTCGCTCCTTGTCGGTGCGACCGATTTTTACGGTATTCTTACAAGGCTTGAATTCGCAGAAAGAATTGCAAAGCACGACAATGATATGATCGAGGACTTAAAGTCGAAGATAACCGTTCTCGAAAACGACAAAGCCGACTACGAGGACAAGATAGCAAAACAGCAGGAACTCAAAACTCAGGAGGAGGAATACTACGCAGAGCTTTCCGAAACCTACAACAACCACGCCGAAACAAAGGCTATGCAGGACGCAATGGTTCAGGATTACATGGATCGTTTCGATGATATCGTTGCCGACCAGCAGAAGGTAGAGCAGGAGCTTCAGGAAGAGATACGCAGAAAGCAGGAAGAAGCCGAGCGCAGACGTAAGGAAGAAGAGGAACGCCGCCGCAAGGAAGAGGAAGAACGCAAAAAGCAGGCGGAAGCCAACGGCGAGGAATACACCGAGCAGGACGTAAGCTCGTTCACTTCCTATACTGACACAGGCTTTATTTGGCCTGTTCCGTCTGTAAGAAATATGACCGATGTTTACGGCGACAGATACATTCAGGAAGAGGGCAGGACTGCTTTCCACGGCGGCATCGACATCAGCAAGCCCGGCTGTTACGGCGAACCTATCGTGGCTTCGGCGGCAGGTGAAGTCATCACAGCGGGCGACACGGGCAACGGCTTCGGCTATCACGTTGTCATTGACCACGGCAACTCCATTGCAACGCTTTACGGACACTGCTCGAGCCTTGCCGTAAAGGTCGGCGATATCGTAGAGCAGGGTCAGGTCATTGCATACATAGGCTCGACGGGATATGCTTACGGCAACCACTGCCATTTTGAAGTCCGTGTGAACGGTCAGCGAACAGACCCTCTCAACTATGTAAATATCAACAACTAAGGTGCAGAAAAATGAACAAAAAAATATCTCTCGGTGCGGCGATAGGCATAATGGCTCTCATTGCCGCAGCAACGTTCATAATAACATACAACTACTCGATGAAAGTTTTTAACGCAACGGTTAAAAACGTTTCGGAAAAGGAAGAAAGCTACACAAAGCTTTCCGAAATGGATAAATACGTCAGAGGAAATTACCTCGGCGAAATTGATGAACAGCTACTCACAGACAGCATTATGAACGGCTATGTTCAGGGCATCGGCGACCAATACTCGGTTTACTGCACAGCTGAACAGTATGCCGATATCCTCCAGAGCGATGCAGGTGTTACGGTCGGACTTGGCTTCACTTGGGAGCGCGAGGAAAGCGGATATATAAAGGTTTCCTCCGTCAAGGACAGCTCTCCTGCTTCAAGCGCAGGCGTTAAGGCAGGGGACATCATCACTGCCGTTAACAACACGGACGTTATCGCTTATGAGAACGGCTACGAAGAAGCTTCGGGACTGCTTTCCTGCGCAGAGGGAACAAAGGTCAAGCTTCATATAAAAAGAGTTGCCGACGACGGACTGTCCGACTTCTTCTCGGTCGATCTTATATCGGCGAAAACGGAGATAGTTTCCGTCACAAGTTCGCTTATCGAAAATGTCGGATATATAAAAATTACGACCTTTAACGAGAAAACCGCTTCACAGCTCCGCAATGCGCTTACGAATGTTATCGAAAGCGGCGCGGAATCACTTGTTTTCGACCTGCGCAACAACAGCGGCGACCTTATGACCGCGCTTGGCGACAGCCTTGACTGCATCATAGGCGACTGCGATGTTGTAAAGGCGAAGTTCTCCGACCACGAGGAATATGTTGTTCACACGACCGAAGCGGAGAAAATTTCAATGCCTATGGCTGTTATCGTGAACTCGGGAACGGCCTCCTGCGGCGAGCTTTTTGCGCTCGCACTCCGTGATGAATCGAACGCACAGCTTGTCGGAACTTCCACAGCAGGCAAGGGCGTTATGCAGTACACACACAAGCTTTCGGGCGGCTCGGCTGTAAAGCTCACGGTCGCAACGGTCGAAACGAAGAACAGCGGCAATTTCAACGGAACGGGCGTAAAACCGAACTTTGAAGTCGCACTTCCGTCCGATGTTGACCTTGAAACGCTCACGGAAGAAAACAGGCTTACCCTCGATACACAGCTCATAAAGGCTGTCGAGGTCGTTCAGACTATCCTTTAAAAAGGCAGGGACGAAATGGGACTTTTCAAAAAAAGCTCTCCCTTTAAAAATTCCGCCGCGGTTCTGGCGGATAACGGCTTCACCGATGCTTATATCGAAGCGCTTAAAAAGGACATTGAGCCGCTCAAAAAGCCGAAGGATATCGCAAAGGGTCAAAGCTACCTCATAAACGCGCTCATCATCGCAGGAAGGCTCGAAGAGGGCTGTTCGCTCTACAAAAAATACAGCGAAGAGAACCTTTTCGACAAACTGGACAAGGTGCTTTATCCGAACTTGCTCCACAACGTTATTTTCGCGTATTTTATACGAAACAAATACAAAGAAGCCGAAACTATCTACAAGGAAAAGAACGAGTTCGTTCTCAAAGATACCTCCGATACGATGAAAAGAAGCCTTGCGCTCCACGAGTGTATGAATGAACGGTATGAGAACGCCGTTACAGTGCTTGCGAAGCTTCTCGACAGCGATTGCAGGTTCGTTGACCTTTGCATAGTTAAAACGGTGCTGAAACTCGATATGTTCAGCCGCGCGAATGAGCTTTCGGCGAATTTCGGCGAATACAAGGGCAGAAATGAGCTTGAAGCCGAAGCGCAGAAGCTTAAAAAGAAAATTTTTGACGGTCTTTCGCCGAAAGAAAAGGTCAAAGCCGTAAAAAAGGGTAAATAAGGGAAATGACTACACCGATATATGATTTTGTCAAGGCTTATGCCGAAAGCAATACATTAAGAGGACATATGCCGGGGCATAAGGGAAACAATTGCTATAAAAGCAAAGCCGCAGGGAGCGAAATTTCTGCGGTTTTTCCGTATGATATAACCGAAATAAAGGGCGCGGATGCGCTTTTTGAAGCTGATGGAATAATTGCAGAGAGCGAAAGAAATGCGGCAAAGCTTTTCGGAACTTATGCAACGTTCTATTCGGCAGGCGGTTCAACGCTCTGCATACAATCGATGCTCGCGGTATGCGCAAAGCAGGGGGATAAAATAATCGCCGCGCGAAATTCGCACAAGGCTCTGCACAGTGCTTGCATTTTGCTCGGATTTTCGCCCGTGTGGATATATCCCGAATTCGAGGACGGCTCGGCTGTGAGCGGAAAAATAACTGCGGAGAGCGTGAAAAGGCTGCTCGGGGAAAATCCCGATGCGGTCTGCGTTTATATCACCTCGCCCGACTATCTCGGCGCAGTCTCGGACGTAAAGGCAATCGCGGAGGCGGCACATTCGTTTGGAAAGCCGCTCATCGTTGACAATGCTCACGGTGCGCATTTTGCTTTCCTCGAAGAAAACATTCACCCTATCGCGCTCGGCGCAGATCTTTGCTGTGATTCGGCGCATAAAACTCTCCCCGTGCTGACGGGAGGGGCGTATGTTCACGTTTCTTCGGAAAAATATGCGGCGAAAATGAAAGAAGCAATGGCGCTGTTCGGAAGTTCAAGTCCGTCATATCTCATTTTGCAGTCGCTCGACCTTTGCAATAAATATCTTGCGGAAGATTTCCGAAATGAGCTTTCGCAGACGGTGAAAAGGATAGAAAAGCTCAAAAAGGACGTAAGCGGCTATGTGACTGTGACCGAGAGTGAACCGCTCAAGCTGACGATTTACGCGCTCCCGAGCGGAATGACGGGACGGGAGCTTGCAGACAGGCTGAGGGAGAGCGGTATCGAACCCGAATATGCCGATGAAACTCACGTTATGCTGATGTTCTCGCCGCAGAACACGGAAAGCGACTTTGAGCGCGTGAAAAACGCCCTCTGCAATATGATAATGCCGTGGATAAGGCTTATGCCGCCGTCATTTTCGATATCTCCGCTCAAAAAAGCAATGGAGATGCGCGAGGCGTTCTTTTCCGAAACGGAGACTGTAAAGACCGAGGACGCGCTCGGAAGAATATGCGCACGGACGGAAACTATCTGTCCGCCGTGTGTGCCTGCGGCGGCTTGCGGAGAAGTTTTTGACGAAAACACAATAAAAATTTTAAAAATGTATAGCATTTCGGAAGTAAATGTGGTAAAATAAAAAAGGGAATACCCTTGTGGACTTTCCCATTACATATTACCGTGACTTTTCGCACGGAACGATCGAGTCTTCCGACCGCATAAAACCGAAAGGACAGATAGAAATGAAACTTATATATGCTATCGTAAACAACGATGACAGCCACGCTGTTTCATCTAATCTTACAAAAGCAGGCTTTTCCGCTACAAAGCTCGCTTCAACGGGCGGATTTCTTATGGCGGGAAACACAACGTTCCTCGTTTGCTCCGAGGACAGTCAGGTCGATGAGATAATCGACATCATAAAGCATTGTTCGAGAAGAAGAAAGCAGTATGTTCCTGCTTCGACAATGGGCGGCGTTGATATGCAGTCAACATCTTTTCCGCTCGAAGTTCCCGTTGGCGGCGCAACTATTTTCGTCACCGATATCGAACGCTTTGAAAAGGTATGAGCATAAAGACTTTATACGGTAAAGCGAGCGTTACCGAACCGATAAAGGCAATGGTAACGCACGGCCGCACGGCTCACGGCTTTTTGCTCACGGGTGAAAAGGGTGTTGGGAAAAAGACCTGCGCGCTTTATATCGCGAAATCTATCCTCTGCGAAAACAAGCAGGATGGCATTCCCTGCGGAGTCTGCCGCCAATGCAAAAGGATAGACGAGGGAACTCACCCTGATGTGATAACCCCAGAGCGAAGCGGCAAGACGCTCGTATATAAAGCGGAGACCATACGCGAAATGTACGACGATGCTTACACTATGCCGAACGACTGCGATGCTAAGATATACATTCTCCCCGACTGCGAAAGCCTGCAGGAGAGAACGCAGAATATCCTTTTAAAGCTGATAGAAGAGCCGCCTGATTATGCGTATTTCATCTTCACGGCGCAGAGCAAAGGAACTTTTCTCCCGACGATACTTTCGCGAGTTATAACGCTTGGCATACCCGAGTGTAGCGATGAGGAATGTGCGGCGGCACTTCGTGAAAAAGGAATTTACACCGAGGAGCAGATACAGAGCGCGGTCGAAGCTTTTCACGGAAACATCGGACGCTGCGAAAGCTGTATTGACGGCGAGGGACTTGAAGCCGCCGAGCTTTGCAGGAAGATTGTCGCTTGTATGGCTTCATCGGACGAATACGGACTTTGCAGAGTTCTTGCGGGAATAGGAGAGAACCGTGACAATGTCAAGGATATTCTTGTGATGCTCGACAAAGTTATGCGCGATGTCTGCGAGGTGCGGCTTTACGGCGAAAATGCCGTTTTCATCGGCTGCTGCAGGGACGGCGCAAAAAAGCTTGCGGAAAGAATGTCTTTCAAAAAAGCGCTTCATATTCACGAGATTATCGGAAAGAATATAAATTACTGCAATGCAAATATAAATGTACCGCTGGCGATGTCTGCGCTTTGCGGTGAAATAATTTAATGCCGCATGAGGCGGCTTTTCCAAAAATAAAAACGAAAGGACGAAAAATGGCGGAAATTATCGGAGTGCGCTTTAAGAGCGCAGGTAAAGTTTATTATTTTTCTCCGGGAAAGCAGAAGCTTTCTGTCGGCGAAAAAGTTATAGTAGAAACGGCGAGAGGCGTTGAATGTGGCGAGGTCGCACTTGCAAACAAGCAGGTCGATGAGAGCAGGATCGTCAAGCCGTTAAAGGACATTATCCGAAAGGCGACCGAGGCTGACCTTAAAACGGTCGAGCAGAACAAGCAGAAAGAAAAGGACGCTTTCAAGATATGTCAGGAAAAGATCGCGGCGCATAAGCTGGATATGAAGCTTGTCGATGTTGAATGTACATTCGACAACAACAAGATACTTTTCTATTTCACGGCAGAAACGAGAGTTGACTTCCGTGAGCTTGTAAAAGACCTTGCGTCCGTGTTCAGAACGAGAATTGAACTTCGTCAGATAGGTGTTCGTGACGAAGCAAAGCTTCTCGGCGGACTTGGAATATGCGGAAGAGAATTCTGCTGCAAGTCATTCCTCGGCGATTTTCAGCCCGTTTCTATCAAGATGGCAAAGGAACAGGGACTTTCGCTCAACCCGACGAAGATATCGGGAACGTGCGGTCGCTTGATGTGCTGCTTGAAGCACGAGCAGGAGGCTTATGAAGACTTGCTCAAAACAACGCCAAAGGTCGGCGCTTATGTCAGCACGGAAAAGTTCAAAGGCTATGTTGAGGAAGTAAATCTTCTCACGGGCAAGCTCAAAGTAAAGCCCGAAAAATCGGACGATCCGTCGGTTGTATTCGACAAGTCCGAGGTAACGGTCATTCGTGACGGCAAGATAAAGGTCGACCGTGACGAAGTAAAAGCACTCAAATCACTTGAAGATAAGTAATAATTTGGAGGGACAGTTTTATGATCATCAAAAAAATTATTGAAACAAAAAGATTTATCGACGGAACTAAGGATCTGCTTGAAGATAAGTGGGACAGCACTAAGGCTGCGCTCAGCAATACAAAGGAAAAGCTTTACGACACAAAGGCAAAGCTCGCACAGTACAATGTAAAAAAGGTAAGAGCTATCGCTATAACTCTCGGAGTTATCAGCATGGTTCTTTCTGCGGCGGCACTTGCGGTTTCTATCGTTGCACTCGTTAAGTCCTGCAAGACAAAGAAAAAAGAAAAGGTCGAGGATTACAGCTACTACATCGATGACCCCGATGATATCGAAAGCTACAGCCTTGGCGTTGATAACAAGAAGATAGATGAAAAGGATCTTCCCGAAGATAATGAAGATTAACTTCATTGAAGATCAACTTCATCAAATAATTTTTGACCCGAAAGGATTTTTGACAAATGAGCAATAATGACAGAAATATCATTGATGTTAAGCCTGTGCGTTCTGCAGGAAAAATCGTTGCGGCGGTCATAATTATCCTCGCACTTGTGGTAGTTATACTCAACTCGTTCACGGCGGTAACGGCAGGTCACTCGGGAGTTGTGACGACGTTCGGAAAGGTTTCGGACAGCGTTCTGACCGAGGGACTGCACTTCAAGATACCATTTGTGCAGAAGATAGTTCTGGTGGATAATCGTGTACTCAAAGCCGAAGCTGATTGTTCATCGGCTTCAAAGGACTTGCAGACGGTTCGCTCGACTATTGCGGTGAACTATAAGGTGATGAATTCTTATTCCGCATCGGTTTATAAAAACATCGGTATGGACTATGAATCGGTGATAATCATTCCTGCCGTTCAGGAGTGCGTAAAGGCTGTAACTGCGCGCTTCACAGCGGAGGAGCTTATCACGAACCGACAGAACGTCAGCGATCTTATGAGCGAACAGCTCAAAGACAAGATTGGCTCTTACGGCATCGATGTTCAGATATTCAACATCATTTCGTTCGACTTCACCGAGGAATACAACGCCGCAGTTGAAGCAAAGCAGACGGCACAGCAGAACGCTCTCAAAGCCGAGCAGGATTTACAGCGCGTAAAGGTCGAAGCCGAGCAGACGGTTGCCGAGGCTCAGGCAGAAGCCGAAGCTTACAGGCTCAAATCCGAGCAGATAACGCCCGAAGTGCTTCTCATGAGCTACATAGACAAATGGGACGGCAAGCTCCCGACAGTTGCAGGTGAGAACGGCTCAATGCTCATCGACATCACCGCTCTTCTCGAACAGATAGAGAAAGAGGATAAGCCGAGCAGTTCTGCGCCCGTTTACACCGCTCCAGAAACAGCG
Organism: uncultured Ruminococcus sp.; assembly: GCA_937926145.1. GTDB lineage: Bacteria > Bacillota > Clostridia > Oscillospirales > Ruminococcaceae > UMGS363. Next base: position 50,207 of record CALANW010000011.1, read on the forward strand.
GAAACTGATACATCGAACTCAGACGACGAATAATAATGACCCCTGCGAACAATGCGCAGGGGTTTCTTTTCGGAGAATATTATGGAGATAAAAATAAAGCTTCAGAACGGCGAGATAGCCGAGAAAGCATGTGCATTCGCCCGAAATATGAACGGCGTTGGCAGTGCGGAGTATGACGGCGAAGAAATTGCGATAACTCTTTCGCCGAACGGCTCGGAAAATGTCATAAAAAGCGCTGTTGAGGGCTATATCGAAGCAATGGGCGGCAGAAATGGCGAAAAAAAACCGAAAAAAGTACATTCGCGGCTAAAATTTGTGCTGAGGATAGCCGTGACAGTTCTGTTCGCCGCGGCAGGCGCGGTCACGGCGCATTTCGGCGCAGAAACGGCATCGCTTTTCCTTTATATCGCGGCGTACATAATTATAATTTGGGACGTGTTTTTAACCATTGCCGAAAGCATAAAAGAAAAGCACCGCCCGAAGATATTGGAAGTGTTGGTATGCATCATCACGCTTGCGATGTTCGTTATGGGGTGGTATTTGCCTGCGGTCATTACCGCAATAATTCAATGCGTAATTCGTAATGCGTAATTATTTATATTCTGTAAATTCGTATTGAATTCCGTAGGGAATGGGTTTCCCGTCCCGAATCACGAAGTGATTTTCGGCGCATATATTTCTGTATTGTTTACTGCATAACAAAAACGACCTTGTTTTCATCGGCTAAAACCGATGAAAACAAGGTCGTTCGTTTATTTCACAAACGCTCGCGGCGTAGGTCGTTGACCCGCCTTATGGGGAAATTTGTCCAAAATATCGGGTTTGCAACGTAATTTTACGGTGCATAAATAATTACGCATTACGAATTACGCATTGAATTAAAGTTTCCAAAGCTCCTCAGCATACTGAGTAACTGTTCTGTCGGAGGAGAACTTGCCGCTGTTTGCAATGTTCATCCAGCACTTCTTCGAGAATACTTCTCTGTTCTTGTAGTCGTAGAGAGCGCGGAGCTTTGTATCTACATAGCCCTCGAGGTCTGCGAGGAGGAAGTAGTTATCGGGCTTGTGCCAGCTCGTGCCGTTGATGAGTGCGTTATAAAGCTCGCCGAACATACCCGTGTCGCCGTCATTGAATGTGCCGTCAACGAGGGTATTTACTATACGCTTTACGCGCTCGTTCTTGTAGTAGATCTTCTCCTTCGGTCTGTATGTTGGCTTGATCTTTTCGATCTCCTCAACGCGGCAGCCGAAGATGTACTCGTTCTCCCAGCCTGCTTCTTCAACGATCTCGACGTTTGCGCCGTCAAATGTACCGAGGGTAACTGCGCCGTTGAGCATAAACTTCATATTGCCCGTACCTGAAGCTTCAAGACCTGCTGTGGAGATCTGCTCGGAGATATCAGCGGCAGGGATAAGCTTTTCTGCATAGGAAACGTTGTAGTTCTGAACGAAGATAACTTTGAGCTTATCTCTTGTTTCGGGGTCATTGTTTACAAGGTTTGCGACCTCGTTGATGTACTTGATGATGCCCTTTGCTCTGCGGTATGCAGGAGCAGCCTTTGCGCCAAAGATGAATGCTGTCGGCTGGAGATCGGGAAGCTTATGCTCCTTGATCTGGAAATAGAGGTCCATTATCGAGAAAGCATTGAGAAGCTGACGCTTATATTCGTGCAGACGCTTTACCTGAATATCAAATACAAAGTCGGGGCTAAGAAGAACGCCCTCGTGCTTTGCAATATAGTCGCAAAGCTGCTGCTTCTTTGTGCGCTTGATCTCCATAAAGCGGTTGATAGTATCTCTGTCATCGACAAATTTTTCAAGCTGCTTGAGTTCGGAAAGGTCTGTTATCCAGCCGTCGCCGATCTTTTCCGTGATAAGGGAAGAAAGCTCCTCGTTGCAAAGTCCGAGCCATCTTCTTGGTGTGATGCCGTTTGTCTTGTTCTGGAATCTTTCGGGGAAGATATCGTACCAGTCCTTGAGAACGTCATTCTTAAGAATTTCCGTATGAAGCTGTGCAACGCCGTTCGTGTGGGAAGAAGCGAAGATAGCCATTCTTGCCATGTGGATACGGTCGCCGTCATAGATAAGCTTCTGATTGATCTGATTTTCGGTCTGACCGATAGAAGCAAGGTACTTTTTGAGGTGCTCGTTGATGAGCAGAACGATCTCGTAAACGGTAGGAAGAACGCTCTTAAAAAGGTCAGCGTTCCACTTTTCGAGTGCTTCTGCCATAACGGTGTGGTTGGTGTAGTTGCAGGTCTTCTGTGTGATGTCGAATGCCTCGCCGAAGCTCATACCCTCTTTGAACATAAATATTCTGATGAGTTCGGGGATAGCAACTGTCGGGTGAGTATCGTTGAGCTGGAGTGCAAAGCACTTTGCAAACTCGGAGAAGTCATTTCCGTGAGTTTTCTTGTACTTTCTTATGATATCCTGAATTGAAGCCGATACGAAGAAATACTGCTGCTTTAAGCGGAGGCGAAGTCCCTTTTCGTAGTTGTCATTCGGGTAAAGAACATCGGAGATAGCTTCGGCAAGAACTGTGCTTTCGGAAGCCTTTTCATAGTCCTGTCTGTCGAATGCGCCGAAGTCGAAGCCCTTTACGGGTTCAGCCTGCCAAAGACGAAGCGTGTTTACAGCCTTTCTGCCGTAGCCGATGATAGGAACATCGTAAGGAACAGCCATAACGGACTGATCGCCGAAGTCAACTCTTACAGCGTCCGATTCACAGCGAACGCTCCAAGCATCGCCGTAAGCGAGCCAGTTATCTGCGGTTTCCTGCTGGAAGCCGTTGCCGATAGACTGCTTGAAAAGGCCGTAGCGGTAGCGGATACCGTAACCGTCGAGCGGGATATCGCAGGCAGCAGCGGAATCAAGGAAGCAGGCTGCAAGTCTGCCAAGACCGCCGTTGCCGAGAGCAGCGTCCTCAACTTCTTCCATACAGTTGATGTCAATGCCGTTTTCAGCAAATATCTGCTTTGCTTCATCGAGAAGTCCTGCGCAGTAAAGATTGTTGTAAACCGCACGTCCCATAAGGAACTCAGCGGAGAGATAGTATGCTCTTCTGCCGCTTGCGTGGCGGTTCTCGGTTTCGTTCCAGAGCGGAATGATGTCGCTCATAACAGCTCTTGAAACAGCGTTATGGAGCTGCTTGACGGTGGCGTTTTTGATATCGGTCCTGCCGTCGGTCATAAGATTCTCATTGATCTTTGCAAGGAATTGTGCCTTATCCATTGTATAAATACCCTCATTTCAGTTGATTTATGGTTGAATTTTTGAAAAAAGCAAGTCGGAAAGCCATTTTCGCCCAAAACGGAACCTCTTTCCAACAAAATTACACTTTATTTTACCATATTGCTTTAAAAAAGTCAATGTTGCGAGCCTATATTTGTGCAAAGCTACAAATTTTAGCGTGATATGTTGTAAAGGGTAATATTACTGCAAACAAAAATCGGTGGAAAAGTCATTTTTTCGTATATTTCTAACGGTCAGAGCGTTCTCATTCACCGAAAAATCAACATCGAAGCCGCCGTAGGACATCGAATAGACCCTTTCGGGGTCGTTCTGATACTGCGGCCGAGGATCTTGCGCAAGGATTTCCGTCAGCTCCGCCGAAAGCTCTTTTCCCACAAGCTTTTTCAGCTCATCGGGGAAAATGACCGACAAAACGGGAGCATTAGTGTCCAATGAGAATCCGTTTACGGCATCGGGATGACTGTCGGTGTAGGAAAGATACGGTTTTACGTCGATTATTGGCGTTCCGTTCATAAGGTCAGCGCCGCGGACGTATATCACGGGTGAATCCTTTTCATCAAAGCTGACCCTTTCAAGCTTCACCGAGGAAAGACCTATCGAATTCGGTCGGAACGGCGAACGCGTTGCAAAAATACCCATTCGCCTGTTTCCGCCGAGCCGCGGAGGGCGCACGGTCGGGGAAAAGCCGTCGGTCTTTGCCTTTGAAAAAAGCCACAGCAGCCATAAATGCGAATAGCCGTCAATGCCCCTGAAGGCTTCGGGGATACGGTATTCGGGTTCAAAAACGATACGGGAAACAACATCGGCAAGACCGCTCTGCCGCGGAACGCCGAATTTTTCCGTAAAGCTGTTTTCGATATGTGCGATTATTTTAAGTTCGTTCATTTTCGTTTGTCCTTTTTGGATTTATACATTTATTTTATCAGATACGGACGGGAAAAGCAACAATTTAAATTCGAAATTAGAAATTCGGAATGCGGAATTATTTCTGCTCCGCAAATTTACGACAAAAACCGAGTTTTCGTAGGGACGGATCATATATCCGCCAAATAAATGCAAGATTTTGTTCCGCAAAACAGAAATATAATGTAATGGACGGGTTGCCCGTCCCGCGCCGCAAGGCGTTTTCTGACGAATTCCATATTCCGAATTAAAATTTGTCTTTTTCCTATTGAAAAAAGCCGCAGTGTTGTGCTATAATTATAGTAATACTGCAAAAATACAGAAAGGCGGAAACGGTTTTGGAGAATCTGTACACTCTGCGCTCGCTGATAACGAGTATCTTGCCGATAACATTCTGGGATATCCTCGATATTGCCGTACTTGCCGTTATTCTTTACAAGGGCATAAGCATCGTAAAGGAAACGCGCGCAGGCGGTCTGCTGAAAGGTATCGCCGTGCTTGTTATCGCGTATCTTTTAATGGAGCTTTTCCAGATGAAAGCTATGGCTTACATTATGAAGAGCGTTTTCAACATCGGTCTGCTTGCGCTGATAATCCTTTTCCAGCCTGAGCTTCGCCGTGCTATCGAAAAAATGGGACGCTCAAAGCTCACGAAAGTCCCGTTCATCTCGTCCATAGGCTCGGAGAACAGCGACACCGCCGCTTCAAAGTGGAACGATGCTATCGAAGCTATCTGTGATGCCTGCGAGGACTTGTCCGCGACGACTACGGGCGCGCTCATCGTTATCGAGCGTGAATCAAAGCTCGGCGAACAGATCGACACGGGTACTATACTTAATGCGAAGCCCTCAAAGGAGCTTTTCGGAAATATTTTCTGGAAGAACACTCCTCTTCACGACGGCGCAGTCATAATGCGTGACGGCTACATTCTCGCCGCTGCCTGCTTCCTGCCGAAGCCGCAGAAAGAGGAAACGATAAACAAGGCACTCGGCTCACGTCACCGTGCGGCTATCGGTATGAGCGAAAACTCGGACGCTATCGTTATCGTCGTTTCGGAGGAAACTGGCGTTATCTCCATTGCCGAGAACGGCAGCCTTGAACGAGGCTTCTCGCGCGACAGCCTTAAAAAGTATCTCCGCGACAAGCTTATCCCCGAAAAGCCGCAGAGAACGGCAAGAACGCTTCCGCCGTCCGATAAAAAGCCGCTTTTCATCGGCAGAAAGAGAAAAGAAAAAGCAGAGGAGGTAAGCTCCAATGAAAAAAATAATTGACATCATCTCGGACTTCTTCCGCAGAATATTTGAAAAAGACCTTTCGCTGAAAATTTTCTCTATCCTCTGCGCGATAGTGATATGGTTCGCTGTTTCGATAAGCGTTTACCCGACAATAGATCAGGTCGTTTACAACGTTCCCGTCACGGTCGAGCTTCAGGGCACTTACGCCGAGGCGCACAACTACAAGGTCATAGAGCAGAGCGTTCAGACCGTCGATGTTTATCTGCGCGGCGACCGTTCGCAGATAGGCAGCATCAAGGCTGACGACATAAAGGTATCGGCTTCGGCTGAAAACGTAATAAGCCCAAGAGAATACAGTCTTCCGCTCGATGTAAGCTCAAACAGCGGAAAGACTTTTACCGTAACGAAGATAACCCCCTCGGACGATGTGGGTTCTTCGATAGAATATATCTACGCTTCCTTTGACGAAGTCGTAACAAAGGAGATAAAGCTTTCGCCCGTTCTTGACCGTCTGCACGTTGCGAGCGGTTATATCGTTGACGATGACGATGTTGCCGTTGCACCGAACACTATCGAGATAACAGGTCCGAAGGACGATGTTGAAAAGATCGACAGCGCATACTTCTATGTCGATACAGAGAGTGAACTTTCTTCAAGCTATGAATACACCGCCGAAAGTCCGACTATCTACAGCAGTGACGGCGTTGCTCTCAGCGGCAACGACAGCATCACATTCAGCAGAACAAGCTTCAGCGTAAGTATCCCCGTATACAAAAAGCAGGTTCTTCCGCTCGAAGTTGCGATAACGAACGCACCGTCCAGCTTTGACGTTGACGCGTTCCGCGAGAAGCTCCAGCTTTCCGTTTCCGAGCTTGAAATAGCCGCTCCTGCCGATGAGATAAAGGACGTTTCCGCGATAACGATAGGCACTATCGATATGCGCGAAGTTGACATCGGTTCGGTATTCACATTCAACACTGCCGACTTCCTCGGCGAGAATTATCAGAACCTCAGCGGCATCGACACCATTTCCGTTGTATGCCCGAGCGAGGGACTTTACAAGATCGCAATGACTATCCGCGGCAGCTCCGTTCAGATAATCAATGCCCCTGCGCAGTTCGATTATGACATCATAACCTCCGGCTTCACACTGTTCTTCATCGGCTCGGAGGAAAGCATCAATCAGATATCCTATATCGATGTTGTTGCGCAGATAGACTTGCTCAATTATGAGCTTGAAGCACGCGACTACAAGCTGCCCGTAACGTTCTCAACGCCTGCTTATGACGATGTTTGGTGCATAAGCTCGGACGGTCTGCTCTCGCCAAAGGCTATAGTAACATTTACATTAAAATCATAGTGGGGAAGCCCCACGGCAAATTCGCGCCACGCTTCACTTCGTTCCGCTCGTTTTTGGGAGAACGGGGTGAGGTGTTCGCGAATAAAGTTTGTTTGACAGCCCAACAATAGGAACCGAGTGGGGAAGCCCCACGGCAGATTCGCGTCATGCTCCACTTCGTTCCGCCCGTTTTGGGAAAACGGAGTGAAGCAGAGCGAAGCGCATCTCCGCAAAGCCGCATAGTATGTGCGGCTTCACTTTTATAAAGAAAAGGAACTTTTATGGCAATAATCATCTCTCAAATAAAAACTTCGATAAGCGCAGGCACGGACGATATCACTGCCGCTGCGCTAAAAAAGCTCGGCATAAATCAAAACAGTGTGAAATCCTGCCACCTGCACAAAACCTCGCTCGATGCGCGAAATAACAGCGATATAAAGCTTGTTTCGTCCGTATGGATAGAGCTTGACAGCGAAAAAGCAGAAAAAGCACTCTGCGAACGTGACAAAAGCTGTTCTTATGTCGATCAGAGCATCGAAATTATGCCGCCGAAAACAAATATCACCAAGAAAAAGGTCGTTATCGCAGGCTTTGGACCTGCAGGAATGTTCTGTGCGCTCACGCTTGCCGAATACGGCTTTGAACCGATAGTTCTCGAACGTGGAGCGGCTGTTGACGAGCGTGTAAAAGCTGTCGAAAGCTTCTGGCACGGCGGAGCTTTCTCCGAGCAGACGAATGTACAGTTCGGCGAGGGCGGCGCAGGCACTTTTTCGGACGGAAAACTCACAACGCGCATAAAAGACCCTATGTGCAGACGAATTTTGCAGCGCCTTGTCGAATTCGGCGCACCGCAGGAGATACTCACGAAAGCAAAGCCTCATATCGGCACGGACAAGCTCCGCAGTATCGTAAAAAGTCTGCGAAGCCGTGTTATCGAGCTTGGCGGCGAAGTCCGCTTCAACACAAAGCTTGACGATATCATAATAAAAAACGGCGCTGTTGCCGCCGCTGTCGCAAACGGTCAGGAGATCCCCTGCGATGCTGTCGTGCTTGCACTCGGACACAGCGCAAGGGACACCTTTGAAATGCTCCTCGGCAAAGGCGTTTTCATTGAACCGAAGCCGTTCTCGGTCGGAGTTCGCATCGAGCATAAGCAGACCGATGTTGACCGTTCGCTTTATGGCAAAGCGGCTGGAACTCCAAGACTGCCAAAGGGAGAATATCAGCTTTCCCACCGCCGCAACGGCAGGGGAGTTTACACATTTTGTATGTGTCCCGGAGGAATGGTAGTTCCGTCGCAGAGCGAGGAAAACACGGTCGTTACGAATGGTATGAGCGAGTTTGCCCGTGACGGCGAAAACGCAAATGCGGCTGTTGCTGTCGGAGTTTCGCCCGATGATTTCGGAAAAGAGCCGCTTGACGGCGTTATCTTCGCACGAAACCTCGAACGAAAAGCATTTGAGCTTGGCGGCAGGAACTATAAAGCGCCTGCATCGACCGTCGGAAAGCTTCTCACGGGAAAAGGTTCGCTCGCCGAGAGCAATATAAATCCGACATACGCAAGAGGACTTGCGGAATGTGACCTTGTGGAGCTTTTCCCAAGCTTCGTCACGGAAATGTTAAAAGAGGGGCTTGCCGATTTTTCGCACAAAATGAAATGCTTCGGGGATAAAAACGCCGTTCTTACAGCTCCCGAAACGAGAACGTCCTCGCCCGTAAGGATAACGAGGGGCGAAGACCTCTGTTCGCTGAATGTGAAAGGCTTATACCCCTGCGGCGAGGGTGCAGGCTACGCAGGCGGAATAATGTCCGCCGCCGCTGACGGAATGAACGTGGCAGTACAAATAATTCGGAATTAGGAATTCGTAATGCGGAATTAAATCAATGCGTAATTCGTAATGCATAATGCGTAATTATTTATGCTCCGTAAAATTACGTTGCAAACCCGATTTTTGAACAATTTCCCCATAAGGGCGGTCACCCGTCCCACGCCGCAAGGTATTATAAAATAAACACCACTGATTTTATCTGATAAAAAGATAAAATCAGTGGTGTTTTGTTATGCGATAAAACTTACAAAAATATGCACCCAAAATCGCTTCGCGATTCGGGACGGGCGACAGAGATTTTGGTTAAAATACGGGATTTGCAATGGGCGGATATAGAATCCGCCCCTACGAAATTGGTTTTTTACAACAAATAAACGGAGTAAAATAATTCCGAATTCCGAATTAAATTCAAATGCTGTAATCTCCGCCGTTCACTGCGCTCTTGTCGAGGATATCCTGAAGCGTGATGCCGCTGAGATATTCGGTTATGACCTTGTACAAGCCCTCCCAGATGTCGATAGTCAGACACTCGGAATAGCGTTCACAGTTTGCAGGGTCGCCGTCCAAACAGGCTACGGGGGCAAGGTTTCCCTCGGTCACGCGCAGTATCTCCGCAACGGTATAGTCCTTCGGCTTTCTTGCAAGCTTATATCCGCCCTGATAGCCGCGGTTCGTGGATAACATTCCCGCGCCGTTGAGAAGCGGCACGATCTGTTCGAGATACTTTTTCGAGATGCCCTGACGCTCGGCTATATCTTTCAGCGCAACAAACTCATCGGAACTATGCTGGCTGAGGTCTATCATCATTCGCAGTGCGTAACGTCCTTTTGTAGAAATTTTCATATATATTACTCCTTGTATAAAATGCAGCATTATTTTTAAGTCTGCATCTATTATAACATATAATACATATAATTTCAATAGGTTTTCAGGAAAAATATTTCACAATTTACTGCCTGCAAATTTGGCTGCTTGCTGTGTAAAAAGCTATCATTCGGCTGAAAGCAGCAGGAACGGTCGGTTCGCTTTTTGGCATCTGCCGACCTGTCAGAGCTGCAAAAACATTATGGTTGCTTTGGTGTCATAAACGTAAATATAAATATAGTTTTCATCGAAAATATACCAGCTGTCTGACATAGTGTAAAGATGCGGCGCACCGACGGGCGGACGACCGATATAATACGGGATAACTGTGCCGCCGCTGCTTAAGATCACGGGGACATTGCTGTTGGCGGCGCTGAATTTTTTGCGGTCAAGACGTATAAAAATATGCTTGCTGTTCAGATTTTGAAAAGTATATGCATCGCCTGTCAAGGTCACATTCACATTGTCGGAGGAAACGGTTTTCCCGTCAAAGCTGGTGTCCGTCCGATATATGAAGTCGGAGCTTTCGGGCGGATCTTCCGATGTGATATCCGCCATTGAAACATACTCGTCAAGGCTGTACCATTCGGTGTAAAAAAGCTCATTTTCACCGTCAGTTCCGCGTGTTCCTCTTGCGATGAGCGTTCCGTACTCCGCAGGCATACTGTAATATGCATTGATGCCCGAAAGACCTGTCGGTATCTCAAAGCTGCTTTCGGTATTTTTTATATTTATGCTGAAGCTGCCGTCGGGGAAATCCGCATACAATTCATCAAGCTTATCCGAAATAAGCTTGCGGCAGGCTCTGTCCGTTTCCGATTTTCCGCTGTAATAAATATTGGCGGAAAGGCTGTAATAATAAGGGATAATGCTGTCATCGCAGGGCAGGCTTCGGATAAATTTATCGATATTTCCGTTAAAGTATACATTCGTGCATTTTGCTTCTTCGTGACTGCCGTGATCCCAGTATCTCGAAAAGCACATATCGATGTCGGCTGAAACCTCTGTGCCGAGCTTTTCATCGGTGAAATATTTTTCGGTGAGTGCGGAGCAGATATCATCATACTGCTTGGAGTCATAAAAGCTGTCCGTTTCCGAGTAATAGTATATCGTGCAGTTTTTCTCTTTGAGGGTGACATATCCCGAGAAATAGCGTTCGGTCGGGATAATATATCCGATGCGCCGCCATTGAGGTTCGATGTCGGTTATTTCGGGATATTCGCCGTATTTTTCGTAAAAATAGCTTTCAACGCCGTTTCGGGCGGCTTTGACGGCTTGAGCTTTTCTCAGGTGTTCAGACGGCGAGCCGAATAACATACCGAAAAGACCGCATAATGCAGAAAGAAACACGAGCACCCCGATCGCAGACGGAATGATCACAATAAGCTTTGATCTTGATAATTTCATGCAGATACCCCCTTGCTCTGACAAAATATGTAAAGCTGTTGGTGTAATTTTAGCATATTCATATCAAAAAATCAATATAAAACCTTGACAAATCCGATTTTTTAGGCTATACTCAATTTGTGCTTTACAAAATCACGATAAATTTTAAGGAGGCGGACAAAATGCTCATCAAAACATCTGTAAAAATCAATCTTATCGGGAAGTCCGTCTGCCGCTTTGTCTACTGATAACATTCGGGTCAAGGTATAATGCAGTTGCTTCCTTTTCGGGGAAGCTTTTTTTATGCTCAGACAACGGCAGCCGACAATTTGTTGTTTATACAGAAAGGAGCAGCTATGGAAATTACGGAATATATTGAAAAAAAGCCGAGAGCCGTGCTTGTCAGTGCCGATACGGGCGAATTTGATGCCGAGCTTTCGATGAAAGAGCTTGAAGAGCTTGCCGACACCGCAGGAGTTGAGGTCGCTGCGACCGTTACGCAGAAGCGTCCGAGCTATGACACTGCGACCTGTATCGGTTCGGGCAGGCTTGAAGAACTCGCCGAAGAAATAAAGGGTCTTGATATCGACATCGTTATCTTTGACCACGAGCTTACCGCAAATCAGACCAAGAGCATTGAAAGAATACTCGATGTGCGCGTTATCGACCGAACAACACTTATCCTTGATATTTTTGCGCAAAGAGCGCTCACCGCAGAGGGTAGGATACAAGTTGAGCTTGCGCAGCAGAAGTACCGCCTTGCACACCTTGCAGGAAAGGGTATCGAAATGTCCCGACTCGGCGGCGGTATCGGCACAAGAGGTCCGGGTGAATCGAAGCTTGAGACTGACAAGCGTCATATCCGCCGCAGGATAGAGCTTCTTTCTGCTGATTTAAAGGAGCTTGAACGCCGCCGTGAACAGCACCGTGCGCGCCGCAAAAAGGACAATGTTCTTGTCGGTGCGATAGTCGGCTACACGAACGTTGGCAAATCAACGCTTATGAACGCTCTCACGCAGGCAGGTGTTCTTGCCGAGGACAAGCTTTTCGCAACGCTTGACATCACCTCTCGCGCGCTCGAACTCCCCGACGGAAGAACGCTTATGCTCGTTGACACGGTAGGACTTGTCCGCCGACTTCCGCATAATCTTGTCGAAGCGTTCAAAAGCACGTTGGAAGAAGCCGCAAACGCCGATATCATCATTAATCTTATCGACATAAGCGCAAGCGACGGCTATGAGCAGTCGGAGGTAACTTCAAAGCTGCTTTCGGAGCTTGGCTGCGATGGTATCCCACGCGTTAATGTCCTCAACAAAGCGGACAAACTGCCCGAGGGTACGAACATCACCTGCGATGACAGCACAGTCCTTATCTCTGCCAAGCAGGGTCAGGGCTTGGACAAGCTTCTCGAATGTATAGCTCGGAATCTCCCCGAAACCGCAGTCCGAGGAAAATTCGTTATCCCTTACGACAAGGCTTCGCTCCTCAACACGATACGCATTGAGGGCAAAATTTTCTCCGAGGAATACACCCCCGAGGGAACGTTCATCGACGCGCTCGTTGACAAAAAGGTCTACTACCTTGCAGAACCCTTTAAAATTTAATTCGGAATTCGGAATTATTTATAAGTATAAAAAACGATGCAATTCTTGATCTTGAATTGCATCGTTTTTATTTTTTGATTTGGTAAAGAAGCAAAACTAATTCCGCATTCCGAATTCATAATTCCGAATTTGAAATTTATGCTCTCGCATCGAATAATGCGCCGATATCACCTGCAAATGCTTTTGCGGAATCGTTCATCATTTCGATAGTTCCCATCGCAAGCTGTGAACTTACGTCCATACTCTTTTTAAGTATGCTTACGCCTGCCTGCTGCTGGAACTGAGCCTGCTTCATTGCCATTGCTGTTGAAGCGATAGATGTACTCATATCCATAATATCCGCCTCCTTTTATGGGGATAGATCACTTCATATTTTTGATATCGTTAAGGAGCGAGCTGAACTGTTCAATATCCTTGTAGCAGTTTGCAACAACATTCTGTGTATTAGCGATATTCTCAACGATAGCCTTTGAACGGCTGTCGATGTTTGTCATTGCGTTCTGAATGCTGTCTGCGGAGCTCTGGCTCGTTTCTGCAAGGCTTCTGACTTCCTGCGCGATAACGCCGAAGCCCTTGCCTGCTTCTTTAGCTCGTGAAGCTTCGATAGAAGCGTTGAATCCGAGTATCTTCGTGTTGAGCGCGATATCCTGTATCTGCTTGAGAGTATCGTTCGTCTTTACGATCTCTGCCGAAGTGCCCTTTGCGATCTCGCCGAGGTTTGCATAAGCGTCCTTGAGCGAGTTGAGCGACTTTTCTGTACGCTTTACAAGTGTGCTTGCTTCGTCAACCTTTTTATAAAGCGCCTGATTAAGACTTGTAAGGCCCGAATTGTTCTGCTTCGAGATATAAGCATCGTAAGCCGACTGTGAAAGAAGTCCTGCGATTATGAAGAGGAAATCAGCGGCAGCTTCGACCTGCTCTCTGCTTACTACCTTTACCTTGCGGATAGCCGCTATGTATTTATCTTCATTAATGCCCATATCGCGCGCGATCGCACGGAATTTTTCCTCATCGGGTTCTTCGGTGAGCACCTGACCGCCGATGAATGAGCCGATCATTTCACCGCCGAGCATAATAGGTGCAGCGAAGTCAACAAGTCCTGCATGGCAGGAATAAGAAACAGACTTTCTTGAAAGAAGAGCGTCCTCGCCGCCCTTTTTATCGCACTGAGCGCATTTGCGAGCGCCGTCGCGGTTCTTTCTTGTAATATCCATACAGAATTCGGTGAAATTGCTTCCCTTTGTAACGGCATTGCCGTCAGCGTCCGTAGTGAGCGCAGCCATTCCGGTAAGTCTTGCAAATCCGTCCTGAATGGACTGAAGAGTGCTTACGCTTATCAAATCTGTGAGAGCTATTGCCAATTTAATTCCCTCCAACGAAAAAGAAATGCGCCGCCAACGCAGACATTTCCTTATACTTATAGTTATTGTACATATAATACACCTTTTTTATAATTTTGTCAAGCATTTATGACCCCTTTTACAGCAATATGTCCAATTTTCACAAAATACATATAAAAAAATCTGTATGACAATACAGCGGTCAAAATGTAAATAAATATCAAATCTGTTGAAAATGCAATTGTTTTGCGGTATAATGTATTTTGAGATAGAATTTTTCCCTTTTCGGAGGCATTTAATGTACTACTGCTGCGGTATAACCGACGTCGGAACTGTGCGAGATCACAACGAGGACGCCTTTCTTATCAATAAAATAGTAATGGATCAGGCTATGCTCGAAAGTGAGCTTCATACGCCCTTTATTACCGCCGTTGCTGACGGTGTCGGGGGCGAAGTCGGGGGCGAAGTCGCTTCAAGGCTTGCGCTTAACCTGCTCTGCTCGCTGAAGCCTGCCGAGAACACCGACTATGAAAAAAAGATACTCGATATCCATTATGCCCTGCGCAAAAACGGCGCTGAAAACAACAATATCAATATGCAGACAACGCTCTGCGCGCTCGCCGTCGATAAAAACGGCTCTGCCTGCATAATAAACGTCGGCGATTCAAAGCTTTTCCGATGCCGCGGCGGCAGTATCAGACAGCTTTCGCGCGACCAGTCGCTCGTCCAGATGCTATACGAGCAGGGCGAGATAACCGCCGATGAAAAGCGTACCCACAAACACCGCAATGTCATTTTCCCAGTCCTCGGAAACATAGTCGAAGATCCGACCGTTGAGGTAACGCCTATCGAGGGCGGTATACAGCCCGGCGACCTTATCCTTATATGCAGTGACGGTCTTTCCGATTATATCACCAAGGGCGATTTTGAGGAAACTCTTGCCCTCCCGATAAAGCTCCCGAAGCGCCTTAAAGCGCTCGTAGAGCTTGCCAAAAACGGCGGCAGCACGGACAATATTACCGTTATCGGCATTTCGGCAATGTAATAATTTAAATTCGGAATTATTTAATTCCACATATTTATCGCGAACAAAATCAATTATCATTCGGAATGGAATATACTTTAAATTTTTCTTTTGCGCTTGACAAGACTATTTCTGTGTGATATAGTAATCACAAGAAATAAGATTGTGAATACTTCCACGTTGTTCACCAAAAGTAGATCCCCACAGAGTTGCCTCTCTGTGGGGGATTTTTTGTACACTTTCAGTTTAAAAATTAGTATAAGCAGAACGGTGTGGCAGCAATTACATTTTAACATCGTTGTTGCATTTTGTCGATTTGTAACGTATTGAATACACAAAATAAAAAAACGCAGGACAAGTAACGTTCCGAAGCGCAACAGAGTTTTTTCGGTGCATATATTTTGTTATTGCTTACCACATAATAAAAACACCCCTGTTTTCATCGAATAAAGTCGTTGAAAACAGGGGTATCGGTTTATTGTGAATCACTTAGCGGAATAGGACGGGAAATCCGTCTTCTGCA
This sequence comes from uncultured Ruminococcus sp., assembly GCA_937926145.1. Lineage (GTDB taxonomy): Bacteria > Bacillota > Clostridia > Oscillospirales > Ruminococcaceae > UMGS363. The sequence continues at coordinate 65,508 of CALANW010000011.1, forward strand.
TTTTATGGCGATTTGCGGAACAAAATAATTACGAATTACGCATTAATTCAGCCTTTGTGTAATAGTGTTCCAATATCTCGCGATAAGTTTTTCCCTCTTTGGCAAGGCAGTTCGCACCGTATTGACTCATTCCTACGCCGTGACCGCTGCCTTTTACCGAAAAGGTGAAGACCTTGTCAGTGTCGCTATATGAAACCGTGAATGACGATGAGCGCAGTCCGAGAGCGGTGCGCACCTCTTGTCCGCTGTAGGTCTTGTCGCCGACAGTGACCCTCTTTGCATAGCCGCCGCTTGTAAGGCTGTCAACGGAGATAGTGCTGCTTTCGTCAAAGCCCGAATCGGGGAAAGCGGCTTTTATCTCATCGGCGGTGAATTTGTTTTCGCTGTAAAATGTCGGAGCTTCTTCGTCCCATTCGCTGTCCACGGAAACGAGGTAGGGGAAAGATGCTTCCCACACCTCGGCAGAATCCTCGGTCTTGCCGCAGGAGATAGAGTGGAACGCCGCTGCGATAGGCTCGTCTTCGTAAAAGAGCGCTTCGGGATAGACGGCATCAACGGCGGCTTCTATCTTTTGGCGGTATTCGTCATAAGCCGTGCCGTAAAAAGCCTTGCCCTGTTCGGGAGTGAAAAAGGCTTGGAATTTCGTGCTGTCGTTTGAGATAGCTGCGCCCATCAATTCGGGTGTAGGGTTCTCGCTTTCGAGCTTTTCACGGCGCAGGGCGTATGTATAAGCCGCGACCGCCTGCGCTTTGAGCGCTTCGGGTTCGTATGCGGCAGGCATTTCCGCCATAACTGCGCCGACAAGGTAGTCTTTCATCGGCATTTCCATAACTTTTCCGCTCGTGATATCGAAAACGGTGAAAATCTCGTCAGTATCGGTATTTTCTGTTGCTTCGGGTTCGGATATGCTTGTCTGCGCGGTTTCGGAGGAGGTTTGCACGGGCGAAGCGGCGCTTTTTTCACGTCCGACAAAGCCTACAAGGGGGATAACGAACACAAATGCGGCGAAGATTAGAACGATTTTGAACAGATCCTTCATTATAACATTTCCTTTCTTGATAAAGCGGTAAAGCTTTAAATTGTTGCAAATATGACAAAAAGAACAGACAAAGCCGGTTTTTTTCGTGACCCGTTTTTAAAAAAACTGCTTGACAAGTGTTAAAAGCTATTGTAAAATAAAAGGGTACATATTTATTAAGGAAGCTGCGGTAAAATGCATTATCGCAAATGAGCCAAAAGCCTTGTTCGCACGGCGAAACAGCGGCTTTCCTTTGGTGTGCGCCTATACTTTTTGTGCAATGATGCACTTTTCAAAGCAAAGACGACACCCGAAGTATGTGCGCAATGCTTTGATATATGGCGGATACCTAATATAAAAGCATCTGAGGAAAGGGGGAGGCTCTTTTAAAAGGGCACTTCACAATGATTGGAAAAGAAAATCAAAACGGCAGCGCTGCTATAACAAGTTTATGCGGCGAATTTCTTAAACATAACAATATCCCACCTGAACTTTATGAAAAATATCAGGTAAAAAGAGGTCTGAGAAACAGCGACGGAACGGGTGTTGTTGCAGGCATCACAAATATTTGTAACGTTCACGGATACGTTGTTTCCGAGGGCGAAAAAGTCCCTGCTGAGGGCGAGCTTATCTACCGCGGATACAGCATCAACGATATAGTCGCAGGCATACAGAAGGAAAACCGCTTCGGTTTCGAGGAAACGGTCTATCTGCTCCTCTTCGGCGATCTTCCTACGCAGGTACAGCTTGACAGCTTCAATGCGCTTCTGTCCGAATACAGAGAACTTCCTCCGGGATTTTCTGAGGATATGATATTTAAAGCTCCGTCCAAGAATATAATGAACAAGATGGCTCGATGCGCACTTGCATTTTATTCTTATGACGTTGACCCCGAAGATCAGTCACTTGCGGCTGAACTCAACCGTGCGATATCCGTTATCGCGAAGCTTCCGTCCGCAATGGTCGATGCTTATCAGATAAAGCGCCGCGTTTTCGACCACGAGAGCCTTTATATGCACCCTCTCAACCCTGAGGAGTGTACGGCACAGAGCATACTTTCAACACTCCGCTCCGACCGTGTTTATTCCGAGGAAGAAGCAAAGCTGCTCGACCTTATGCTTATTATCCACGCAGAGCACGGCGGCGGAAACAACTCGACTTTCACCTGCAGAACGCTCACGTCCTCGGGTACTGACGCTTATGCCGCTTATTCGGGCGCTATCGGCTCGTTAAAGGGTCATCGCCACGGCGGTGCGAACATAAAGGTAATTGCACAGCTTGAAGGCTTCAAGACGAATATCGAACACTGGGACAATGACGGCGAAGTCAAAGACTACCTTGCAAGAATCATCCGCAAGGAAGCAGGTGACGGAACGGGACTTATATATGGTATGGGTCACGCCGTTTACACCATTTCCGACCCGAGAGCCGTTATCCTCAAAGAGAACGCAATGAAGCTTGCAAAGGGCACTGACTTTGAAAAGGAATTTATGCTCCTTGACGCTGTTGAGCGCCTTACTCCCGAAGTCTTTGCCGAGATCAAGGGCAATAACAAGGCGATGTGCGCAAACGTTGACCTTTATTCGGGTCTTGTTTACCGTATGCTCAAGATCCCTGTTGAACTCAACACGCCGATGTTCGCCGTTGCAAGAATTGCAGGCTGGGCAGCGCACAGAATTGAAGAGCTCACAACGGGCAACAGGATAATCCGTCCTGCATACAAGCCTATCGCAAAGAGAAGATCTTATAAGACGATCGAAAACAGATAAATTTAAAATAGTATAACGTTATTCAAGGGTGAATATTTATTTAACAAAAAGGAGAAGTTGACATGAGCGAGAAACAGGTTACTCCGTACAAAAAGAAAAAAGTTTTCCTTGACAAGAAGTTTTCTGTGGTGATCTATGCAGTTACTCTTGTGCTTGCGGTGATATGCAGAATATTTCAGCTCAAGAACAATATGAATTTTGAAAAAGGTACATATATCAATTCGGGATTCAATCTTACAATGGCTGTTATCCTTGTGGGCTTTGCGCTTCTTCTTGCCGTTATGATATTAGGCGAATCGAGAGATAAGGTCATCAAATCCTGTATCCTTATCAACCCGATGCGTTTAAGGGCAGAGCGCCTTAACAAAAAGGTTTCCCCGAAAGCTGCGGCTTCGATGTTCATTATGGCAGGTTTGCTCATATATCAGACGGTCGCACCGCTTGCGGCGCAGATAAGCCTTAACAAGAGCATTTCCACCGAAGACAACCCCGTAAGCGCATTTGCGGGTATCACGGGTATGCAGTGGGCGAACTACATATTTATGATAGTTCTCTGCTTCACCTTTATTTCAACGGGTATCAGCATTTTCAAGGGCGAGGGCATTACAAAGGGACAGTGCGCTTTCCTTACGCTTTTCCCGATATGGAAGCTTGTACAGACTTTTGACCTTATCACAACATATCAGGTCATCGGACCATACTCCGAGAAATGCTATATCCTTATGACGAATGTTTTCTCGGCACTTTTCTTCCTCAATGTTGTAAGATTCTTCTGCGGCTTTGAAAAGAAGAGAACGAGATACTATATGATACTTTTCGGCTATGCAGCTTCGATAACTGCGGCTGTATCGACCCTTCCGAGATATGCGATGTTCTTCCTCACCGACTACACGGTAAGAGAGGGTATGCTTTCTCCCGATGCGACCGATGTTGGTATCATCTTTGTAACAGCTACTATCGTTGCTGTATTCTGGAGCACCTACGTTTACAGAGTAATGCCCAAGCTCAACCTTACGGGCAAGCGCCGCTGGACAGGACTTCAGACCGATGGCAATTCCAAAATGGATACCATTGACGACTGATAACTATTTATGGGGTGTTTACAAGCGGCGAAAAACCGCTTTGAACGCCCCGTTTTTTATACTGAACGAATATCAAACGAAAGGAGATAATACTGATCTCTAATGAATGTGTACACATTCTGATTAGATATTAGTATAACGCCCAAAATGAAAAAGTTTGGAATATCGGCAATAGCCGTTGCTTCGGTGATGCTTACGGGCTGTACGCTCGGCGGCTCGGCGGAAAATCTTCTTTCGCCGCCCGTGCTTTACGAGGAGCAGGAGGAGATCTATTCGGCACTTACAGAAAGCATCGGCGGAGATGTTACTCTCCAGTATCCGCGTTCGGGAGCGCTTCGCTCGGCGTTCATTATCGATGATATTGACGGAAGCGGTGAGGACGAAGCCATTGCTTTTTACAGCGTCCGCGAGCAGGTCAGGATAAACATTCTCGACAAGGACGAGGACGGAAAATGGCAGTCGGTATGTGACCTTGCAGGCAGCGGAACGAGCATTGACCGAGTGCAGATCGCTTCGATAGGTTCGACAAAAAGGACAAGCATTATCGTCGGCTTCGGCGAATCGGGCAGTGATAAGCTCCTCAAAGTTTACAGCTATGACGGCGGCGTTGTGAGCGAAAACTACACCGACAGCTATTCATCGTTTTTCACCTACGACCTTAACGGCGACGGCGAGGACGGACTTTGCATCATTCGCTCCAACAATGAGAACATCGGCAGGAAAGCGGATTTTTCGGTTATTACCGACACGGGAACGCAGGTCGTGAAGAAAGACACGGTCGCACTCAATGACAAGGCTTCCGACTTTGTGGGAGTTGTACTCGGAAATGTCGGTGAAAACACGCCCGCGGTGTTCATTGACGAACTTTCGGGCGGACAGCTTTCGACCGAGATAATCTACCTTGTCGGCGACACGCTCCGCAATCCGCTCTATCTTGACGAGCGTCAGATGATAAGCGACACCACGCGCAGCAAAGGCTACTACTCCGCCGATATCGATCTTGACGGCATAACCGAGATACCGACGCTTTCCTATTTTCCCGGTTACGATCAGGACGACCGCGACGCTTTCATCGCGACAAACTGGAACGTCTACTCGAATTTTACGATAAATAAGAAATATTCAAGCTATTACGACATTGAAAAAGGCTTTTGCTTTATTTTGTCGAGCCGCTGGGACGGTCTTGTGACGATAAAAAGGGACGAGCATAACGGCGACATCGTTTTTTACAAGTATTTCGCCGATCTGCTGAACTCGACTGAGGAACTTCTGCGGCTTTCCGCCGTCACAGCCGATTATTATGACGAAAAAACCGAAAACGGCTATGTTTGGCTCAAAAGCAGGGACAATATGCACTATTTCTACAAGCTCCCCGAGGCTTCGGACGAGCCGCTTATCCCTACGACAGCCGAGATCGTGAACAATTTCTATATTATGCCTGATAACAGATAAAAAAGAGGAGGAAAATGCTATGAAACGAATTCTTGTGTGCGAGGACGAAGACGTTATCCGCGACTTTGTCGTTATAAATCTTAACCGTGCAGGCTATGATGTGGTCGATGTGAACTGCGGCGAAGAAGCGCTCCGCGTTTTTGATGAGGAAAACGGAAACTTCGATATCGCACTTCTTGATATAATGATGCCTGGCATTGATGGCTTTCAGGTATGCAAAGCTCTGCGTAAAAAGAGCAGCACCATCGGCATCATAATGCTTTCCGCAAAAACGCAGGAAATGGACAAGGTGAGCGGACTTATGCTCGGTGCGGACGACTATATGACAAAGCCGTTTTCCCCGTCCGAGCTTACGGCGAGAATAGACGCTATCTACCGCCGTGTAAGTATGTCTATGGTGCGCGAGGAAGAGGACTCCTCGACCATAGTTTCAGGTCCGTTCGAGCTTGATCTGAAGAGCAGGACTGTTTCCAAGAACGGAGTTCCGATAGAGCTTACGCAGGTCGAATATCAGATACTTGAATACTTCCTCAACAATCAGAAAACGGCTCTCGACCGTTCGAGCATACTCACGCATATCTGGGGCGACAACTACTTCGGCGATGACAAGATAGTTGACGTTAATATAAGAAGAATTCGTATGAAGATAGAGGACGAGCCGTCCAACCCGAAGTACATATCTACGATCTGGGGCTTCGGCTACAAGTGGACAGCAGGCGATTGATGTGGAGGAAAACCGCTTTGGAAAGTAAAAAGATCACAAGGCGAAACAACATAACACGCCGCTGGATAGTCAACAATATCGGCATAATCTTTATTGTTCTGCTGACGGTAACGCTCGCGAGCACGATATTTCTCCACAGCTTTTACTATAATTCCGCTCGGCAGTATCTTTCTTCGCGAATGAATATGGTCACGAGCATTTTGCAGAATTCCTACAACGACCCTGCGACGAGCTTCACCGCAGAAACGCGTTCCGTTGTCGAAAACTGGGCGGACAGAAACCGCACTGAGCTTATGATAATCGGCAAGAACGGTAACGTTGTTCTCACATCTTCGGGCTTCGTTCCGACCGTGGAAGACCCCATGACCGACTACAGGGACGCTGTCGAATCGGGCGAAACGGGTTACTTCGTGGGAAGAACGGTCGGCGGAGAAAAGATGATGGCGCTGAGTATCCTGCTCCCCGACAATGATGCAGGCTACATAGCGGTAAGAGTTGCTTCATCGATGAAAAGGATAGACAGACAGCTTTTTATGATGTTCCTTGTCGTTGCGGCGATATGCGCGGCGGTGCTGATACTGACGTTCTTCTCGGGAATGTACTTCGTGAAGTCGATAGTTATCCCCGTGCGGCAGATAAGCGCGACCGCAAGGCGTTACGCTAAGGGCGATTTTTCCGTGCGAATCCGCAAGAAAAACGATGACGAGATAGGCGAGCTCTGCGACACGATAAACCACATGGCAAAGGAGCTTGCAAACTCCGAAAAGCTGAAAAACGAGTTCATTTCGAGCGTTTCGCACGAACTTCGCACTCCGCTCACTGCGATAAAAGGCTGGTCGGAAACGATAGCAAGTATGCCCGAGGACAGTGCGACCGTTGCAAAGGGAATGAGGGTCATCGACCTTGAAACGGAGCGCCTTACGCGAATGGTCGAGGAGCTTCTCGACTTTTCCCGTATGCAGAACGGCAAGTTTTCGCTTCAAAAGGAAACCATGGACGTTCTTGCGGAGCTTGGTGATGCGGTGCTTATCTACGGCGAAAGCGCGAAGAAAGCAGGCATCACGCTGAAATATGATGAACCCGATATGCTCCCGTTCATCATCGGTGACAAGAACCGTATCCGTCAGGTTTTCATCAACATCATCGACAATGCGATAAAATATTCCGACAAGGGCGGACTTGTTTCCGTTCAGGCAGGAATGGCGGACAACACGCACATCGTTGTGGACGTTTCCGACACGGGCTGCGGAATAAGCAAGGAAGACCTTGCGAAAGTCAAGACGAAATTCTACAAGGCGAACTATACTCGCCGTGGTTCGGGAATTGGTCTTGCTGTTGCTGACGAAATTGTCACCATGCACGGCGGCAGGCTCGATATTCTCAGTGAGGAGGGGCAGGGCACTACAGTCCGTATAATCCTCCCAATAAAGGTAAATTAAATGCATTATTCCCTGAAAGGAAAAACATTAAAATGAGTAAACAGAATAAGGAAGAAAAATTCAAATCAAAGATAGGCGGTCAGGCTCTTATCGAGGGCATTATGATGCGCGGTATCGGCATTGCGGCAATGGCTTGCAGACTTCCCGACGGTTCGATAGACGTTGAAACATGGGAGATAAAAAACGGCAAGCAGGCGCCTTGGTACAAGAAAGCGCCATTTATCCGCGGCTGCTTCAACTTCGCCGAAACTATGGCGGAGGGCATACGCTGTACAATGAAATCCGCCGAAAAGCAGATGACCGAGGACGATGAGGAAGAAGAACCCTCAAAGTTCGAGAAATGGCTCGAAGAAAAATTCGGCGACAAGCTCGTCAATGTTATAATGATAATTTCGATAGTGCTTGCAATGGTGATATGTGTACTGCTGTTCAAGTTCCTGCCGATGCTCATATCGAAGCTTCTGCTGAGCGCAGGCGTTCCCGACTGGGGAAGAACTGTGGCAGAGGGCGTGATAAAGCTTGCGCTACTTATCGGATATTTTTATGTTATCTCGCTCACGGATTCGATGCATACGACCTTTATGTACCACGGCGCAGAGCATAAAACTATCGCCTGCTACGAAGCGCAGAAAGAGCTTACAGTGGAAAATATCCGCCCGATGTGCCGCTTCCACCCACGCTGCGGAACGAGTTTCATAATGATAGTCATTCTTATAAGCATAATCGTGGGAATGTTCCTGCCGTGGAAAAATATCGGCATAAGACTGCTGATGCAGCTTGTACTGCTTATCCCCGAAGCATCGATAGCTTATGAATTGATAAAGCTGGCAGGAAGATATGACAATATTATAACAAGAATAATCTCCGCACCGGGACTTTGGCTGCAGCATATCACGACAAAAGAGCCTAACGATAAGCAGATAGAGGTTGCTATAGCGGCGCTTACACCCTGCCTGCCGAAAGAGGACGAAGAGGACAAATGGTGAGCGGGGAAGCCCCGCGGCAAATTCGCGCTGCGTTCCGCTTCGCTGCACTCGTTTTTAGAGAAAATAGGATTATGTTCGCGAATAGAGTTTGTTCGGCACTGCGAAGCCAAGCAGCTGGTCGAGCTGAGCACAGCTCGTCAGGTGTCCAGAGGGCGGAAGCCCTTGGTCGCTCTCCGCAGAGAGCGAATCTCTAAACTAACAGCATAAAATTTGCCGCAATAGTGTAAATCAGTAACAGCTAAAAAGGCGCAATTCACATAAATAATGGAGAACGAAATATGATAACCAAATTCCGTAAAGCCAAATTCGTGAATTGCGCTATTCTGTTTTCCCAAAACAACCTATCCTTGAAGCAAAGATACACGAACAAAGTGAGTGGGACTTTGCTTCAACGTCGTATGAACAGCTATGTAATATGTCGGTAATACTAAACATCAATAAAATACAGGGAAAATCTGCGATGAAATCACATATATCCAAGATTGTCGGCTTGATTTTTTCAAATTTTAAATGGTATTTAGGATAAAAACAACAATTTTCCGTAGGGGCGGATTCCATATCTGCCCGTTTTAGCACGACCTAAGCAACATTCTTTTCCACAACATTTTTGCAATAAACCAAGAAAGGACTTCTCCAATATGACCAACGAAGAATTATATGATTATATCCGAAGCAGTCTGAAAAACGCAGGTATAGACGACCCCGTTTTCGAGAGCAGGTGCATCATCGAGGATATTATGGGGCTTGACCGCTTGCAGCTTGCGATGAACGGCACGAAAGATGCTGATGAAGCTAAGATGGCAAAGGCACTTGAACTGCTTGAAAAGCGATTGAAAGGCGAGCCGCTCCAGTATCTTTTCGGCGAATGGGAGTTCTTCGGTCTGCCGTTCAAAGTAGGAAAGGGAGTGCTTATCCCCCGTCCCGACACGGAAACGCTCGTTGAAGCGGTGCTCGATCATTTTATGAAGCTTGGAAAGCTTGACCCCGAAATAATCGATCTTTGCAGCGGAAGCGGCTGTATTGCGGTTGCGATACAGAAAAATCTTCCGCAGTCGAGGGTCACGGCGGTGGAGCTTTCGTCCGAGGCGTTCCCTTATCTCACGGAGAATATCCGCAGGAACAGCGTTGATGTAAAGACGATGAAAGGCGACGTGCTGAACGGCGATCTGCTTAGAAACTTCACCGACCCTGAGGACATCGGCGAATTCCGCAAGCTTGACTGCATCGTTTCAAACCCTCCATACCTCACAGAAAAGGAAATGGGTGAGCTTTCGCCCGAGGTGAAGTGCGAACCCGAATCGGCGCTTTACGGCGGCACGGACGGATTGAAATTCTACCGCGTTATCGCGGGTCTTTGGAAAGAGATACTCAAAGAGGGCGGTCTGCTTGCGTTCGAGATAGGCTATGAGCAGGGCGAAGCGGTTTCGGATATCCTCAAAAAGAGCGGCTACACCGACATAAAGGTGATGAAAGACCTCGGCGGTAATGACAGAGTTGTAATGGGAATAAATATCATACGATAATATGATCATTTATACTAAATACCATTAAAAAACTATACAAAAAATCGAGCAAAAACTCTGATATATGGTTTTTGCGCCGATTTTTTGTCTATAGTTTTATTGGTGTTTAGTATTAGTATTAGTGCAGAAACTACAGATTTTTTAACATAAATGGAAGTATGTGGGGCGATTTTCCGACAAAAGGCTGAAAATTTAAACAAATTATTGAATTTTATGAAATAGTATGTTATAATAATTTTATAAAGCTTTATTTCGGAGGATTGGAAATATGTACGATCATACAGAAATTGGGGAAATAATCGAACAGATCGGTACGATGTTCGATATAGTAAAGATCGTTGACCCTGCAAACGGCACAGAAGTTGCTGTCGTGGACGGTGAGGTAAAGACAGTCGGAAGCTGTTTCGCTGCTATCGGAAAAAGCGCGAAATGTTTCAGCTGTCCCTGCGCCAAAACTGTCGAGAACGGCAGGCATTATGAAAAATATGAAGCTTTCGGCAAAAATATCCGTCAGACGGCTGTTTATCCTGCAAAGCTGACCGACAAGTACGGAAATGTTCACGATCTTGCGTTCGAGCTTATAAGCTTTATCCCGAGGGAGCATTTCGTGACTTCGATAAAAACTGATATGATGGTCGATCTGACTGTCGGCATACCGAACCTTTCGGGGTATCTTGAGTATGCGGCAAAGCTTTTGATGAGCGGCAGGATCGCCGATTATGATGCGATGTATTTCAACATACATAACTTCAAATTCATCAATAACATCTTCTCATACACAGAGGGAAACGAGGTCATTTCCCAGTATGCGAACCGCCTTATCGCGGAACTGAAAGATGATGAGATGCTCGCCCGTCTTGGCGGTGACAACTTCGTTGTTTTTATCCGCAAAGAGAATGCGGACAACTTTATAAAGCTTCTCGAAAACACCGATATCAACATTGAAACATCGAGCGGCAATAAGCGTAAACTCAACTTTACGGCTAAGATCGGCGCGGCGCATCTTGACGGCATAAGGAATCCCGGCGAGGTGATGCACAGGGTTTCCGTTGCATATCAGAGCATAAAGTCGAGAAAGGATATCCAGAGCATTTATTTCTGCGATGATCTTCTCGAAAGAGAGATGCAGATGCAGGAGATAATCCACGGCTTTGACAAGGCGATAGCTAACCGTGAGTTCGTTGTTTATTATCAGCCTAAGGTCGAGATAAGCGAAAAGAAGCTTATCGGTGCGGAAGCGCTCGTCCGCTGGAACAGACACGGTGAGATCGTCAACCCGATAAAATTTATCCCGACTCTTGAAAAAGAGGGTAAGGTCTGCGAGCTTGACTTTTATGTGCTTGAAGAAGTCTGCCGAATGTTAAAGGAACGTCAGGACAGCGGAAAAGAGCTTGTCTGCATTTCGAGCAACTTTTCAAGAAAGCATCTTGATGACCCGTATTTCGTGCAAAAGGTGACGGATATAGTTGATAAATACGGTGTTGGACACGAATTTATCGAGATAGAGCTTACGGAGAGCGAAGAATTCAGTGACTACGGCGCAATGTCCGTGTTTGTGGACGAGTTCCGCAGAAAAGGTTTCAAGACCTCGATAGACGATTTCGGAACGGGTTATTCTACGATGAAAATGCTTCAGCGCACCTCGCTCGATATCGTAAAGATAGACCGCTCGTTCATTCCGCTTTCGGAGAATTATCCCGAAAAGGAAAAGGCGCTCTATATCCTCCGTGATATGGTGAGAATGACGCGCGATCTCGGAATGAAGGTCATTGCAGAGGGCGTTGAGGACGATGTTCAGCTCGACTATCTGAAAGAAATGAACTGCGATTATGTTCAGGGTTATGTCTTCGACAAGCCGCTGCCCGAAAGTGAGTTTGAAAAGCGCGCCGATGCGCTTTATTATGACCGAGGTGAATGATAAATGTATGAATGTAACTGCGGCATTATGATATTGTCGGGGAATAGTCTTATCGCAAAGGCGGCTGAGTCAGCGGAAAGTCTGGAGGACTGTACGTTCGATATATCATTCCCCGAAAGCATAGAAGCCGTTTATGACGGCGCTGACACAGCTATTATCATTGACGCTTTTGACGCTGTAAATGCGAAGCTTTCACGCTTCCACGAAGCATACAAGGTGGTCGTTCTTCCCGAGGATAATATGCAGGCTTACGAAGCAGTTATCGCGGAAGCCGATGCTGTTTGGACGGACACCTCCTGCGAAGCTCTTGCAAAGGCGAATTTCCTGCGCCTGCAGAAAGACTTAAAGCTTCGCTTTGATATGAGAAGAACGGAAACCTGCCTTACAACGGCGATAGACAGCATACCCGACCTTGTGTGGTTCAAGGACAACAAGGGCAGGCATCTTATCGTGAACGACGGCTTCTGCGCCGCGGTTGATAAAACCAAGGATATGATCTACAAGCGCGGTCATTACTATATATGGGATATGCCCGAAGAGGAGTACGAAAAGGGAGATTACGTCTGCCTTGAATCCGAGGATATAGTTATGAGGGCGCGCCAGACCATTCGCTTTGACGAAAAGGTCAAGACCAAAAAGGGAATGAGAATGTTCAGCACCTATAAAAGTCCCCTCATCGATCAGGACGGAACTATCTTCGGAACGTGCGGGATCGCACACGATGTTACCGACATCAGAAATATCAATATCGAGATCAGCTCCGTGCTGAAAAATATGCCTTTTTTGGTGATAATCGAGGGAAAGGATCACAAAACAGCGAGCGTGAACCTCAAATTCGCCGAGTATTTTCCCGAGTGCGGAAACGCTGTCGGAAAGACGCGTGATTACTGGCAGGACTGCGCCGAGAGCATGACAAAGCTTGATAACGGTATGACAAGGGTGGTCGTTCACACGGACGAGGGCAAAAAGATACTGCTTATGGACCAAAGGACCATAAGTGACTCCTTCGGCGAAGCTATAGGCGAGATCTTCGTCCTGCGTGACATAACTGCGGAGCAGACCATCAAGGAGCAGGCGGCAAAGCAGGAGAATACCGACCTGCTGACGGGAATTTTCAACCGCCGCGGACTGACTTCTCAGCTTGAAAAGCTCAAAAATGAGCATCAGCTTACCATGACGGTTATCGATATCGATGACTTCGGAAAATACAACGGCAGCCACGATAATGACATCGGAGATATCGTGCTAAGGCTGACCGCACAAAAGCTTTCCGAGATATATCCGACCGATATCATAGCGCGGACGGGCAGTGACGAGTTCGCGATAGTAAGCACCGAAGCGCTTTCCGACGATGAAGTAAAGGAAACCGCCGAGCGCGCAATGAACACGCTTGCATCGGCATATTCGTCCAAAGATTATACGAAAGGGCTTACCGTGAGTCTTGGCATCGCCGTTCAGCGCATCGGCGAAAACGAGGAGCAGGACACGGAGCTCCTTATGCAGAAGAGCAGCAAGGCTTTATACAGCGCAAAATGCTCGGGAAAAGCGAAATACTGTGTGTTCTAATGCTTAATGCGGAATTATTTATGTTCCGTTAGTTTGCAATGAAAATCGCAGGGGCGGATCTTATATCCGCCGCTTGCGTGTTTTAAACAGCAACCAAAACAGACCTGCTTTCATTGAAATCTTTGAAAACAGGTCTGTTCATTTATTTTATACTAAACACCAATTTATACTAATTTTTAAACTGAAAGTGTACAAAAAATCAAGCAAAAGCTCGCATATATGGCTTTTGCGCCGATTTTTTGTCTACACTTTGATTAAAAATTAGTATTA